>CALWWT010000038.1 GCA_944385325.1 uncultured Clostridia bacterium
AATTCTCCAAAATACTTCTTCGACACTCTCAGACAGCCCGCAGGCTGTCTCACAGGTTGGCAGAGCATTTACTGCATATTGGCAAAGCGTTCCACCGCTTTGGTAAAATTCTCAATCGTCTTATCGGCATCTCCATGTTCAATACCGTCTTTTACACAGTGCTTGATATGTCCTTCCAGCACGATCTGTCCAACCTTATGCAGGGCAGATTTGGCGGCGTTGATCTGGGAGAGGATATCTTCGCAGGGAATATCTTCGTCTACCATTCGATCGATTGCCTGTACCTGTCCGATGATTTTTTTCAGACGGCGGTGCAGATTTTCAGCGTCCATACATTGTTTCATAGGTTACCTCCATAGTATTATACTGCTTTTATACGGTCTGGCGCTGTCCGCAAGGCTTGCCGCCTGATTCGCAGGATGCATCATATGGCAAGTTTTTTCGCCATGTAAAGACAGACTGCCTTCTTGTATTACCTAACAAAATTGATTATAATGATATTATACCGTAATTGCGTGGTTTTGTAAATCGGTCAGCATCTGTCATAATCTGCTGGGCGGTTACTGCGCAGTGGGAAAATAATGGGGGTGTCTTGATGAAATAAACGATGGTTCCGATGTCAGAAGGACCAATTGCAAAAAGAATGATCAGTTTTGCACTGCCGATCTTCTTTGGCAACCTGTTTCAGCAGCTGTACAATACTGCTGACTCACTGATTGTCGGAAACTTTCTGGGCAGTAACGCTCTGGCGGCTGTCAGTTCTTCCGGAAGCCTGATCTTTATGCTGATTGGGTTTCTGAATGGTATTGCGATGGGTGCAGACGTTGTAATTGCC
Organism: uncultured Clostridia bacterium; assembly: GCA_944385325.1. Classification (GTDB taxonomy): domain Bacteria; phylum Bacillota; class Clostridia; order Oscillospirales; family Ruminococcaceae; genus Faecivivens. The sequence goes on from CALWWT010000038.1 coordinate 836, forward strand.
CGGTATTTTGGCGCGCAGGATAATAAGAATCTGCGGATTGCCGTTCATACGACTGCCGCTTTTGGTGTAGCGGCAAGCGTATTGTTAACGGCAGCTGGTGTGCTGATGACACCGCTGCTGCTTCGGTGGATGGGAACGCCGGAGGTGGTCATGGCAGATTCGATTACCTATTTGCAGCTGTATTTTGCAGGTTCATTTGGATTTGTCATGTATAATATTTTTGTCGGAATTTTGCAGGCAGTCGGTGACAGCCGGCATCCGCTGTATTATCTGATCGTTTCGTCGGTGGTCAATGTCGTGCTGGATATCCTGTTTATCGGCGGCTTTGGGATGGGCGTTGAAGGTGCTGCGATTGCAACGGTCATTTCCCAGCTGATCAGTGCGGTACTCTGTATGATCCAGCTGCTGCGTACGCAGGACACCTACCGGCTGTACATACGGGAATCCGTTTTGACCGGGAGATGATCATCCGGATAATCCGGTTTGGACTGCCGTCCGGTATGCAGAACTCGATCATTGCTTTTGCCAATGTCGTGGTGCAGGCGAATATCAATGCGTTTGGTGAGATGGCGATGGCTGGTGTAGGCGCCTATTCCAAGATAGAAGGCTTCGGATTTTTGCCGATCACCAGTTTTACCATGGCGCTGACCACCTTTGTCGGACAGAATATCGGCGCCGAACAGTATGAGCGTACAAAAAAGGGTGCACGGTTTGGAATCCTGATGACACTGGGGATCGCGGAGTTGATCGGTGTGGCAGTGTTTGTTTTTGCGCCGCAGCTGATTGCGGCATTTGACTCCAATCCGGAGGTTATCCGTATCGGCATCGAAAAAGCAAGGACGTCGGCACTGTTTTATTTTGTCCTGGCATATTCCCATTCGGTGGCAGCTGTCATGCGCGGAGCCGGGAAGGCAGTCGTTCCGATGGTGGTCATGCTGATATTCTGGTGTATCATCCGGGTGGCGTTTTTGACGGTCGCGGTTCCGATGACCCAGAGTATTCTGACGGTATACTGGGTGTATCCGATGACCTGGGTAATGAGCGGTATTGCATTTTTTATCTATTACAAAAAAGCCGATTGGCTGCATATCACCGGCTGAGGACAATGGAATTGCCCAGCTGGTAAAGAATAGATCCTAAAATAAGCAGAATAACTGGTATCAACCGACTGTATTTTCTTCGATTTGTTGGAGAAGATACGGTCGGTTTGTTATTTTTAACTGTTTACCCGTAACTTACACTGGATTTTAACAGGCTTTACAAACGTAATATATTATGAATCTTAACTTATTTTTTTACTGAGCGTGACCCCGAAAAAAGAAAACAGCATTCGTATACTGTAAAGGGTGAGGAAATGATATGAGTGAGGAACATGAGATTATCCAACAGGTCTGCGCGGCTAAACAGGATAATCAGGCTGCCGACCGGTTGATTGAACAGTACCTTCCTTTTATTAAGTCGGAAACAGCCGGGTACATAAAAAAATTTCCCAGAAAGGACTGGGATGACGAGCTTTCGATTGCAATGTTTGCCTTTCATCAGGCTGTACTGTCTTACGAAAGATATCGAGGAGCTTTTCTTCCGTTTGCAGCGCGGGTGATCCGGAACAGCCTGATCGATTACGATCGTAAAGAGCAGCGCCATCGACGGAATCTTTCGCTGGATGTACCAGAAGAGGAGGACGATACCGCTCTGATTGAAAAACTGGATACCGGACATGATGAGATCGGTGAACGGCAGTTTCGTACCGAAGCTGCCGAGGAAATCAGCCATTTTGTCCGTCAGTTATCCGAATTTGACCTCAGCCTGACGGATATCGCAGAAAATTGTCCCAAACAGCATCGGACACTGGAAGCTTGCCAGCGGGTTTTAAACTACGCCCGGGCTGAACCGGAAATATTTGCACTGCTGCTCCAAACCAGAAAACTGCCGGTCAGCAGGCTTTCAAAGGGCGCAGATGTGGACAAAAAGACGCTCGAACGTCACAGGAAATACCTGGTTGCCATTTTGCTTGCCTACACCAACGGGTTTGAAATTATCCGGGGACATCTTCGGCAGATTGCTCCCGGAAGCAGGAAAGGAGGCAGGACGGCATGAAATATCTGGTGATGGAGTGTCACCCGGCTTATGCGGTTGTACTTGCAGAGGATGGGCGTTTTTTACGGGTTGCCAACATGCGCTATCAGGTTGGGCAGCAGCTGGATGACGTTTTCGGGCTGGAACAGCCGAAAGCTGCAACAGTTGTCATCTGGAAAAAAGCCGCTGAAATTGCGGCAGCAGCAGCTTGTTTTTGCCTGGTCGTTTTGGGAATGTGGCAGATGGTGCTTGTTCCATGCGGTACAGTACGGATGCAGATCAATCCGGATGTTGCCATTACTGTAAACCGGTTGGATTACGTTACAGCTGTGGATGGGCTGAACGAGGATGGCAAACAGGTCGTGCAGGGATATTCGACGGCTTTTAAAAAGCTGGATACCGTTACCGATCAGCTTGCCGATCGGGCGGTAGAGATGGGATATCTGCAGGATGGCGGCAGGATTACGCTGACGGTTGAATCGGACAGCGAAAAATGGAAAACAGCGACAGAGGAAAGATTGCTTCTGGAACTGGAGATACACTTTGATAACCGTATTGTTATTGAGGTGACACCATCGGGAAAGGATTCTGCATCTGACTATTCAGGGCAGGAGATTATTATTCCGGTTCCGCTGCCGGATGTTTCGGATTCTGGTGCCGGGAAGGATGTACAGGGCAGCGATGATGCGGATGATGTTTTTGAGCAAGACGGTGATGACGGTTGGGAAGACGACCGGAAAGCAGACGATGATCGCTATGAGGAAAATGACGATTCACAAGATAAGGTCGGCAAGCAAGATGACGATGACGGGGATGATCGGCTGGAAAGCGATAAAGACGATAATGAAGAGGATGATCTTGACGAGGATAAAGACGACGATAATGAAGAGGATGATCTTGACGAGGATAAAGACGACGATAAAGATGACGATGATGAGACTGGGGAAAGCGAGGATGATTGAAAAAATATAAAAAAATTGTTTTTGACCCCGTTTTTAAAAAACGGGCTGCGTAATCTGTAAATGTAAGCAACCAACAAACCAGAATTTATTGCAAGGGAGAATTAATTATGAAAAAGAATTTCAGAAATGTCCTGATCGCTTCCATGGTATCCGCCCTCAGCATGACCCTGTTTGCCGGCTGCGGAGCCTCCGCAAAAACTGCTTTGGATAAACCTTCGCCGGTTTCCAGTGAAACTGTGCAGAACCTTTCATCGGCAGAAGGTGATAAAATTGCAGGAACGCTGCTGCTCAGTGTCAATCCTGAAATTGAACTGCAATATGACTATGATGGACTTGTCCGTCAGCTGAATGCAGGAAATGAAGAAGGCAGAAATTTACTCAGCGGCTATACCGGATATGAAAACCGGGAGTGCGGAGAGGTTGTCAGTGAATTAGTCGAAAAAATTTATGAATCGGGATATTTTTCCGAGACCATCGGCGGACAGCAGAAAAATATCGTTCTCCGTTTGGAAAAAGATTCGGATTATCCTGACGATGATTTCTTGGAGGAAATTGCCCGTGGTGTTCGCGAGACAGTTGAAACCTGTGGTATTGCTTCCCAGGCGATGGCGCTGGGCAGAGATGATATCAGCGAAAATGGTTATATCAATACCCAGGCAGCACAGAACCTCGTTCTTGCTCAGCTGCATTTTGATGAGGCAAGTTTTACCCAGCGGGAGTATGAACTGGATGATGGTGTGTACGAACTCGAATTTACCAAAGATGGCGTTGAATATGAATATGAGGTTGACGCTTTGACTGGTAAGGTGCTGGAAGCAGATTATGAGCATAATGACGACTGGAAACAGTATGGCGACGATTACGACGACAAGTACGATGACGACGCGGATGATTGGTACGACGACGATTACGACGACAAGTATGACGATGACGCGGATGATCGGTACGACGACGATTACGACGACAAGTATGACGATGACGCGGATGATTGGTATGACGACGATTCTGATGATTGGGATGACTGAGCAGTTGAGACAGTATGTGAATTGATAAGTGTGCGGCAAGATGGCAGACGGAATTTTCTCTGCTATCTTGCCGCAGTCATTACAGGAAAACAAAAAAAAGAACTTCCAAATAATGGAAGTTCCTCAAAAATAAAATAAAAAGGAGTAATTATAAAGGAGGGGGATTGAATTAGAAACAATGAATCGTTGTTTCCAAATCTATTATAGCATAGCGGGAAAGGAAATATGTGAATATATTATGAATATTGGACAATCTTCATACCCCATAATTTTCTGGTTTTTGTTTGGGCATAAAGTCCTGTAATTTTCTGCGGGGACGCGGCTTTTGGCGCAGTTGGGTAAAAAAGTCAGTCAGCAGCTGCTGAGCCTCTTCTTTCAGGACTCCGGCGGTAACTTGCGGAATGTGATTAAAGGGAGCAGCAAACAGATCGATCAGCCCGCCGCAGCAGCCGGCTTTTTTATCCGCTGCTGCATACACCACCCGTGGGATTCTGGCGTTGATAATGGCGCCAGCGCACATTGGACAGGGTTCCAGCGTTACATACAGCACAGCCCGATGCAGCCGCCATCCGCCAAGTTTGCGGCATGCCTCTTCAATAGCCAGCAGTTCGGCATGAGCGGTTGCCATCTTACCGGTTTCGCGGAGGTTATGGGCAGTGGTCAGCACTTCACCGTCCCAGGTCAGGACCGCACCGATCGGTGTTTCACCCAAACTTGCGGCTTTTTTTGCTTCCGCAAGAGCCAGCTGCATCATCTGTTCGTCCCGTGTTAAATCCATACCTGTCTCCATTTCTATGAAACGATCATCATCTTCTGCAGTGCCTGCACAATCCAAAGTGCAGCCGCCGCAGTGAAAAAAGCACCTGTCAGTGAAATAAGCAGCTTTTTGCGGAAGGTAAACTGGCTGCGTGGACGGTAACCAAGACCGCTCAACCTCGCATAGTCTATTGTGCGTGACGAAAGGATGAAGGCGTTGCCGTCCTTCAAACAGATAATGGCAAAGGCAATCAGACCGACGGTGATCAGAAAAAGAACAACTGTAATTTTGGCAAGTTCATTGTTGGCCAAATAAATGGTGAGTAATTCCGGCCAGAGTGCGCACAAAGAATGGCTGACAGTGGCTACCAGGATAGAACCTGTCCGCAGCGTCATATATCCGTACATCAGCGCCATCAGTCCACAGCTTAACCCTTCTGTCAGGTTTCCGCAGATCAGCCCGCTGACAATCGCCGTCATCATGAGTGCAAAAGCGTCACTGTGTTTTCTGAATACCCTTAGCAGCAGACCGCGGAGCAGGATCTCTTCCAAAATAACACCGATGACAGTCGTCCGGAGCAGATAGAGCACCTGAGCGACCGGTACCGTGGGCGGCGTCTGGGAATTGACTTCCACCAGGTTGACGGAATGCAGCAGGTTTTCCAGCCATTCACGCGTAGCGGCAGCAATCGCTGAAAGCCCCAGGCAGCATAATATTCCCAGTATAGCAGTGACCGGCGGAAAAGCGGTATTGCTTCGCTGCCGGACATCTCTGCCGCCTGTTCCAATGAGGAAAAAAATAGGGATCAGCAAACTGCCGTATTTCCAGATATCTGTTCGTATCTGCGTCAGCACGGCATTCCATTCGACCAGCTGCTGCGGCGTATCCAGCGGCAGCCATGCCGCAACATGGGTGACAAAAAGCTGTGCCGGTATATATAATAGAGACGGCAAAAGCAGCAGCATCAGCATGACTCCACCGGCAATCGAGGCACTGCGTTTGATTTCAGCCCGTTCGATATCCTGCGGGTCGAGGTGGATAAAACCATATCCGCTGACGTATACATTGCCGTCACAGTCCAGATCGGGCCAGTGTGCAAAGTGGGGATAACCTTTCCCACTTCCAAGTTCCCGTTGAAACTGCATGACATCCTCTCCCGATAGATGCAGACTGTATCTGCATTTGATTTTACTTAAAATTATATCA
>CALWWT010000039.1 GCA_944385325.1 uncultured Clostridia bacterium
TACTGCATCTATTCGGCGGCAATTTCACTGTTTATCTATCCGATTTCCGGTCACTGGATCTGGGGTGGTGGCTGGCTGTCTCAGCTTGGCTTCCATGATTTTGCAGGTTCTACGGCAGTTCATATGGTCGGCGGCATCTGTGCATTGATTGGCGCGAAAATTCTCGGGCCGCGTATCGGCAAATACGGCAAGGATGGCAAGCCGCGTGCAATCCTCGGTCATAACCTTGCACTTGCGGCACTGGGCGTATTTATTCTGTGGTTTTGCTGGTTTGGCTTCAACGGCTGCTCGACTGTCGCAATGGACACTGATGCGGCAATGGAATCGGCTTCTCTGATCTTTGTCAATACCAACCTGGCTGCGGCGGTCGCTTGCTGTACGACCCTGATTTTTACATGGGTTCGGTATAAAAAGCCGGATGTATCGATGACTTATAACGCAGCTCTGGCCGGTCTGGTCGGCATTACAGCCGGTTGTGACATGGTTTCTCCTGTCGGCGCAGCAATCATGGGTCTTGTTTTTGGTATTGTTATTGTTTTGGCGGTTGAATTCTTTGACCGTGTTGCAAAAATCGATGACCCGGTTGGTGCCATTTCGGTACACGGTGTCTGTGGCGCGTTGGGTACGATTATGACCGGTCTGTTTGCAACGGATGGCGGTGTATTCTATGGTGGTGGATTTAGCTTCTTTGGTGTACAGGTGCTGGGCGTTGTTTCGGTCGCTGTGTATGTGGCTATCATTATTACCATCGTGTTCAAAGTGATTCAGCACACAATTGGTCTGCGTTGTGCGGCTGAAGAGGAGATCGCTGGTCTGGATATTTCCGAACACGGTCTGGTTACCGCTTATGCCGACTTTATGCGCTCTGTTGAAGCAGGTACCGGCATCATCTCTTCGCTGGATGAAAACCGTCAGGTTACCGGAAACGCGGATATCGATGAAGCAGTTCCTGTTCAGTTGAGCAGTGCGCCTGTTTCCCAGATGACCAGTGATACCGGGCTTAAGTTCACCAAGATTGACATCATCATGAAGCAGGCGCGTTTTGAACAGCTTCGTCAGGCACTTTCCCAGATCGGCGTTACCGGTATGACGGTAACCAACGTTATGGGCTGCGGTATGCAGAAGGGTGCGCCTGAATATTACCGCGGCGTTCCGGTTGAAATGAACCTGCTGCCCAAGATCGAAGTCGAGATCGTTGTCTGCAAGGTTCCGGTTCAGCGGGTTATTGAAACCGCAAAGAAGGTACTCTATACCGGGCATATCGGCGACGGCAAGATCTTTGTCTATGGCGTAGAGAATGTCGTCAAAGTCCGTACCGGTGAAGAAGGGTACGACGCATTGCAGGACGATAACTGATCCCGAACAGGATAGATCCTGCAACACCTTATACTGACAGACTTCAAACTCCTATATTTTTAAGCGCAGCAGGAGAGCGGTACCCGTAAGGGCGCCGCTTTTCTGCTTTTTGGCATAAAAAAAAGCCCGGTTTCATAGGATGTTGTATCAGATGGAAAATGGGTTGGGGAGGGCATATATTATGGATTGCATCGGGATTAAAGGCGGCTGCGGGAATACCGTAAAAAAGAGCATTTTTCGACATATCTGGCTTACAGTTCTGACCGCTGTTGTGACTGCCGCTGCCATGCTGACGGGATGTGGGGCAAAAGAAGAGTCTGGACCGCCGGATGCCGCGACGGTATCTTCACTTTTTTCCGGTTCTTTTTCCGCAATGACAGATGTCGCAATTGCGCTGCCGGGAGAAAATGAACAACAGGATATACTGTCCCTGCAGGCGCAGATCACGCGGTCGGAAGACTGCTGTCTGGTCGAGGTGATGACGCCGGAACATCTGGAAGGCTTGAGCTTTACGGTAGACAGTATCGATTCCGGAAACCTCACTGTCAGCTACAAGGGAATCAGTATCCAGCCGGATGCAATGCCTGCTGCCAATCTTGGCAGTATGGTTGCCGGTACCCTGAAAGCTCTTTCCAAGCCCGAAGGAATGACCATTACCGAGTCGGCGGAAGGCTGGTGCGCGACCGGTCAGATGGATGCGGGAAGTTATGCACTGCTGCTTGGCAAGAGTGACTATATGCCGATCGGGCTGACTATTCCGGATGCGGGATTAAGCCTTACCTTCTCGTCGTTTGAAGCGATGAGCGTATTCCGTCCGGACCGGATCGAAGAAGACTTTGCGTCCGAGGAAAGTCCTTCTGAGAATTCATCTGAAAGTTCTGCTCCTTCTTCTGAATCGTCACAGCCTGAAAGCAGCAGCCAGCCTGACGGTTCTTCCGAATCGGAATCTTCTGCCGCCGAAAGTTCAGACTCCAGCAAGCAGTCAACTTCTTCTGACCAGCCGGCTGAAGCTGACTGAAACGGCACAGGCATGTAAGATAAAATCCCGCCGAACCTGCAAAGGTCAGCGGGATTTTGTCTGTCAGAATCCAAATCAGTATAAGCGGTCGTGCGCAATGGTTGTGGTAAACATCGAACGGATGGTGTCGGGATCTTTTGTCTGCCCGAGGATCCACATCACCTTTGTGACCGCCGCTTCCAGCGTCATATCGCCGGTTTCCAGCAGTCCCAGTTCTTCGGCTTCATGCCCGACGGCGTAAACACCGAGATCACTCCCCTCGTGGACGACCTGGGTTGCCATGACGATCAGCTTGCCTTTTTGCAGCAGCGCCCTTGCGACCGAAAGAAAACTTTCTTTCCCATCCTCTTCGCCGTATGGCAGCCCGCCGACACCAAAACTCTCGATAATGACCGCGTCGTTGGATTCACCTGCCAGCGACAGTATTTCCGGGGAAATACCCGGGATCAGCTTGAGCAGAAAAACATTGCTGCAAAGTGTGTCGTAAAAAGCCGGGCAACCGGTAATATCTTCCTTGATATAATGGACAATATGCCCATCCCGGATGGTTGCCAGGTAGGGAAAATTGATCGAGGAAAAAGCGTTGTAGCTCTTGGTGCGCATTTTACGGGCGCGTGTGCCGGCGATCACGTTGCCGTCAAACACAATGCTGATACCGTGGGCGTCCGGGCAGCAGGCGTAGGACAGGCTGTCCAGCAGGTTGATGCGTGCATCGGTATCTTCCATATCGATCGGACGCTGTGCACCGGTGATGATGACCGGTTTGGGCGAATTCTGAATCAGATAGGAAAGGGCGGCTGCGGTAAAAGCCATCGTATCGGTGCCGTGACAGATGACAAATCCGTCATAATGGGGATAGTTTTCCCGGATGCAGCGTGCCATCATCAGCCAGTGTTCCGGGCGGATATTGGTACTGTCCAGGTTGAGCAGCTGAACGGCATCGGTTTTACAGAATATTTTGGATTGAGGGACGTAGGCAATCAGGTCATCGGATGTGAACAGCGGCGTCAGCCCGGATGCGGTGCGTTTGCAGGCGATGGTGCCGCCTGTGGCAATCAGCAGAATTTTTTTCATACAGTGAAGGCTCCTTAACTCTGGAAATGCGCAGAAACGCGCATAAAACACAAATACATTTACCTTTTGATTATATACGGAATTGGGATTCTGTCAAGACGATGACCTGGGTAAAAGAAAAAGACACGGTTCAGGAGAGGCGGGAACCGTATCTTTTTACTGAGTATTTATACCAGTTGAGCGGGATGTTGCAGACATTCCTGACAGCACGGTTGCCGGGTACCGCTCAACATTGATATACCATTCTGGTTTGGTGTGTCTGTCCGGTCCATTTTCTAAGGTTAGAAATCAGCCTTTGACAGCACCGATGGTAATACCTTTGACAAAGTATTTCTGGAAGAAGGGATAGATGATCATGACCGGCAGTGCACCGATAACCGCAATTGCCATCTTGATGCCAACGCTGGGCATATCCTGAAGGACGTCGGAGGCAGCAGATGCATCCGCACCGGATTTAAGGAACTGAACGTCCTTAAGCATGTTGTTTAACATGTTCTGGATAGAAAAGAGCCGGCTGTCGGTCAGATAGTACAGACCGTTTTTCCAGTCGTTCCAGTATCCCAGACCGATCAGCAGCGCCATGGTTGCAATCATCGGCAGCGACATCGGCAGTACAATTGTGAACAGGATTCTCCATTCACCGGCGCCGTCAATGCGGGCAGCTTCGATAACCGCTTCCGGGATGTTTGTCGTAAAGTAGGTGCGCATCATAATGACGTAAAAGGCACTGACCAGAAGTGAGGGGATCAGCAGCGCCCAAAGGGTATTTTTGATGTGCAGGTAACGGGTGTACATGATGTAGGTTGGAACCAGACCACCGTTGAACAACATCGTGAAGAATACATAAAATGCACATGCATTTCTTCCGACAAACTCTTTTCTGGAAAGCGGATAGGCCATCATGACCGTCATCAGCAGGCTGGCAATGGTACCGATTATGGTAATCAAAACGGTGATGATGTAAGCGCGGCCGATCTGATCAGCGTTTTTCCACAGATAATCGTAAGACTCAGTTCCAAACTTGCTGGGGAAAATCGAATATCCTTCCCGGATCAGGGTCGTCTCATCGGTGAAGGAGGACATGACCAGCAAAAGGAAGGGAAACAGACAGCACAGCGCCAGCAAAATCATAAAAATGTTGGCGAACAGCTGGAAAGCACTTCTTTTTTCAACCATATTGCATTTGCTCCTTCCTTAAAACAGCGCGTTTTCCTTGCTGATTTTGCGAACGGTGAAGTTTGCAAGCAAAACCAGAGCAAAGCCGACGATACTCTGATAAAAACCGGCAGCGGAAGACATGCCGACATTATTCAGACGGATCAGACCGCGGTAGACATATGTATCAATGGTGTTAGTCACATCGTACAAGGGACCGGAGTCCATCGGGACCTGATAGAACAGACCGAAGTCGGAGTAAAAGATCTTGCCGATGCTCATCAGCGTCAAGGTAATAATGGTGGGGACCAGTTCCGGAAGGGTGATGTTCCAGACCTGCTGCCAGCGGTTCGCACCGTCAATGACGGCGGCTTCATAATAACCATGGTCGATGCCGACCAGCGTTGCATAGTAAAGGATGCAGTTGTAACCAAAGGATTTCCAGGTATAGACGATGATCAGGATAGCCGGCCAGTATTTCGGCTCGGTATACCAGCTGGTTTCCGGCAGTCCAAGCGGACGGAGGATACTCAGGTTGATAAACCCGTTTTCGCTTGAGAGCATCGCGAATACCAGATAACTGACGACGACCATCGAAATCAGGTAGGGCAGCAGGATGACCGTCTGATAGACTTTTTTGAGCTGCTTAGAACGAATTTCGTTGAGCAGAATGGCAATGGCAATTGCCAGTACGGTACCGAGTACAATAAAGACGAGGTTATACCCCAGCGTATTACGGGTAATGACCCAGGCGTCGCTGGTCTTGAACAGGTATTCAAAGTTGGAGAAACCTACCCACGGGCTTTTTAAAATACCTTTGTTCCAGTTGACCTGTTTGAAGGCGATGATCAATCCGCTCATTGGGATGTAGTTGTTGATAAGCAGATAGACGGCGCCGGGCAAAAACATCAGATAAAGCGGAATGTTATGCAGGATCTGTGCTTTTTTTGCCGCTTTACTGGCAGGTGCATTATTTTTCATTTTAGCCCTCCTTCTGGCAATGTAAAGGGGGATACCGCAAGGATACGGTATCCCCGCTTTTCGGGAAAATCAATTACTTACCGTTTGCCTCCAGCCATTCATTCAGCTGTTTCTGCTTTTCGTCAATAATGTTTTGCAGACCGGCTGCGTACAGTTCTTCGTTAAACTGTGCAATAGTGGATTCGGGTTCAAGCGCGCCGCACAGCAGAGCCTTGTTGTATTTGGAAACAACGTTGGTGCAGGCAGTTACTTCGTTGGTAACCGGCAGAGAGTCGTAAGTAAAACCAAACGCGACAGATTTCTGCGCATTGTTATTGAAGTCTCTCTGCTGATCCCAGATATCAGGTTCGCTGCCTTCCCAGACATGACCGATAAACTGGTTGGGCTGCAGCCAGGTACCGGACTTGCGGTAGTTGGAGGTGGTTGCGTCCACGCCGTCTGCCCAGGTGATGATATCCTGACCATTGGAAGCGGCGCCCTCTTCAAGAACTTTATAATGGACGCCTTCAATACCGTACATATAAAGGTTGGACAGGTCCGGGTTGACATACAGCTCATTCAGGATCTTCATGGCAGCTTCGGGATTGTCGCATCCGCTGGAGATGGTCCAGGTTGCACGGGAAACGTTGTTGGTGCAGGCAAGAGCGGGAACGATCTCTACTACACCGACTTCAAAACCGAGAGAAGAAGAGTTTTCCTCAGCAAAGCCGGGTTTGAGATTGGTGAAGCCGCCGAAAGCGGTGCCGGCACTCATCAGGGTGGTATAGGTTTCGGTGGAGTTGACAGCGTCAGCCTGGATCAGACCTTCCTGCATCCAGGAGTACATCTCATTGACCAGATCTTTGTACTGATCGGTTTCGTAAAGATTGACAACTACCGGCTCGGTAGCCATATCAGCCAGAACGCCAAGATTGATCATGTCGTCGCCCAGCGGGTCCCAACCCCAGTTGCGGATATTTTCACCAGAAGCAACTGCTACAGGCCACATGTCCGGGTAAGCTTCTTTGACTTTCATCAGTTCACGTTCCAGGTCGTCCAGCGTTTTGATATTTTCATAATCAAATCCGACTTCGTCGGCAACCGATTTGACAAACTCAAATCCCTGAGAGTTTGCCAGGTCACGGGCAGTCGTAACACCGTACAGGTCCTCGCCGACACGACCGCATTCGATGTAGTCACCCAGCTGTTCCTTGATGCCCTGACCATACTGTTCGAGCAGATCGTCCAGAGGAATGATCTGTCCGGCATTTGCACAGGTGGGCAGCGGGATCATGTAGATCGGCAGCAGGTCAGCATCTTCACCGGAAGAGAGCATCAGAGAAGTCTGTTCTGCGTAGTTGGCATAAGAGATGAAAGTCAGGTCAACATTGCAGTTGAATTTTTCTTCCAGAATCGCGTTCATAGCATTCTCAACGTCGGTAATATCCGGTTCATTTTTACCGGACGACATGGTTACAACGTCCAGAGTGACCAGTTCCTCTTCACGAAGATCGGATTCGGAAGAACCGGTGGTTTCTTTGGAGGTATCGGAAGTATTATTATTGGAAGAAGTATTGTTGTCACCGCAGGAAGCCATCATTGTAACAGCAAGCATGGCACAAAACAGAGCGGCAAAATTTCTTTTTTTCATTTTTCCCATCCTTTCACCTGAAAACTGTCTGACCGGTATGCAAAGAGTCCTTTACTTATGATCAGAACAGCAATTTATGGACAGCTGCGTTATTAATATTTGACATATTCCCGCAACTTTTCTGTGATGTTAGTGTAACAAAAAAGGCAGTGAAAGTCTGCAATTTTTGTGACCCAGATTGTTTAAAAAGTGACTTTTTTGCTGTTAAACGCTTGAGAATGCTGCATTTTGCTGGTATAATTAACGCTGCAATATCTTTCTGGCAGGATGGAGGGAACAAAATTTGGATAAAAATAAATCCCGTATATTAACGCATAAACATTCACTAAAAAAAGAGTTGATGGTTTTTCTGACAAGCATTCTGGCGCTTTTAATTGGGCTGCTTGTTTTTTCCAATATCTACGCTGCCATCGATTCCAACAATAAAATCGCGGCTTCCAACCGAAGAACCGTTGATTACTCGGTCAGCCAGATTGAGAACTGCCTTCTCAATGTGGACGAGTCAATGATCGGATTGATTGCTTCGGATACCTCTTATTCAGTGCTGTACAGTGGTGCGCAGCCATTGCAGGCGCACCTGGCGTCCCAGCAGTTGATCGAACAGTTCCGGGAGTATTTGCGGATTTACACATATTGTGACGCGTTTTTTGTTTACAGTGTATCAAGCAACAGTTACCGGGACTTGTTTTCTGCCCAGTTTACTTATGCGCGGAAGATGATGATCGAAAATTGGATGAAAGAAACGGTCAGCAGCAATCAAATATCTTATAGTGATGGATGGTGTACACGCGATATTGGCGGCGAAAAGTATCTGATGCGTTTTTATGGCGGCAGAGGCACATATCTGATCGCGCTTTCGTCTTTTCCCACTTTGGGTAACGCCGGTCTTTATATTGACGAACAGACTGAAGTGACTTTTTGCACACAGGATGGTCTGGAAGTGGGGGGACAGCATGAGGATATTGATTTTGAAGACGTTTTGCAATCAGACGGCTATATGGTGGCTGGATCTCCAAGACGTATGATTTTGCATAAAAATATCCAAAAAACGGATATTTCACTCTGTATCCTGGTTGCCGGAAGTGAATTCTTCAGTGGTCTGTCAGAAGTGCAAGTGATTTTAATGGGACTTTCATTATTTTCCGTCCTGTTTATTCCGGTTGCACTTTTATGGGTGCGCAGATCGGTGATTCAGCCGCTGGATATGCTGGAAAATACCATCGCGGACATTCGGTTGGGGAATCTGGATGCCGAAGCGGCCCCAAGCAATATAGCGGAGTTTCAGGATGTCAGTGTAACTTTTAATCAGATGATCAAGCAGATTCGCAAATTGCGGATAGAAGCGTATGAGAAGGAAATTGAAACCCAGAAAGCACAACTGCAATATCTTCAGCTGCAAATTCGTCCGCATTTTTACCTGAATTGTCTTAAGGGACTATATGCGGTGGCGCAGCAGCATGATGTGGAAAAACTTCAGCGGATCATCCTCAGTATTTCCAGCCATCTCCGCTATATTTTTCGTGACCAGCTGGAACTGGTGCCAATTCATCAGGAAGTGGAGCATATCCGTAATTATATTGATATCCAGCAGCTGGTGTCGGCTTATCCACCGGAATGCCGGATTGATGTACCGGAGTCACTGGAGAACTTTATGATCCCACCGCTCAGCCTTTCGACTTTTGTTGAAAATTCCATTAAACACCGTGGAGAAGAAAAACCGGTCATCCATGTCAAGGTATCACTGTTGGATGACGGTGACGAGCGGTTTATTGATTTGGTGGTACAGGACAATGGACCCGGATATTCCGAAAAGACCCTTCACGAATTGTGCAGCGAAGAGCAGGAGGAACAAATGGTGTATACGACTGACCATATTGGAATACGCAATATCCGCCAGCGTTTCAGATTAATTTATGGAAAAAAGGTCATGTTTGCATTCTATAATACGTCGTGCGGACCGGTATCTGAGATTGTAATCCCACTTTCCGGTAAAAATAAAGGAGGTTCCAAAAATGACAGTTCTGATTGTTGATGACCAGCCGGATGTTGTCCATGCGGAAAAACAGGGGGTGGACTGGGGAAAAATTGGAGTCGAAACCATTTTGACCGCATATAGTGTGCCCGATGCGGAAAAGCTGTTGCTGGAAAGGAAGGTTGATGTACTTTTATGCGATATTGAGATGCCGCCAAGAAACGGTTTGGAACTGCTCAATCTGATCCGCGAGAAAAAAATGGAGACAAGGTGTATCTTTTTATCGGCACATGCCGAGTTTATTTATGCGCAGGAAGCAATCAGGCTTGGAGGCTTTGACTATATTCTCCAGCCGGCACCCTACAGCGAAATAGAAAACGCAATCAGCAGAGCAATGCAGGATATCCGGGAAAAGGAGCCGGAAGTTCAAAAGAAAAAAATCAACGAAAGTATGGATGGGGATACTTATACTGGCTCGTCCAGCCCGGTGGCAAGCGCAATCGATTACATACGCCGGAATTTGGATCGCGATATCTCCCGCTGTGAAATTGCTGAAGCAATTTTTTTAAACCCGGAATATCTTTCCCGACTGTTTAAAAAAGAAACCGGTGTTGCGCTGAATGAATTTATAGTCAGGGAAAAAATAGAGCAGGCAAAATCCATGCTCAAAGGGACGGGTATACCTGTCAGCTTGATTGCACTTAAAATGGGTTATACAAATTTTTCTTATTTTTCACAGGTCTTTAAACGTCATACTGGTTTATCACCGTTGGAATATCGGCAGCAAAATCAGGAATAACTTTTTTTAAAAAAAGTGTTGACAAGCGTTTCTAAGTGTGGTATTATAGCTAAGCTGTCGCGTGAGACACCAAGTCAAACGGCCGACAGAGAAGCTTGAAAATTGTATCAGACGTCAAACGTACGGCAAGAACTTTATGAAGTATGCTGAAAAGTTTGGGAGGAAGCGACAGCTTCCAGAAAAAACTTTTTCAAAAAAACTTCAAAAAAGTACTTGACAAACGAAAAACGACATGATATAATAACAGAGCTGTCACCGAGAGCGACTCGGACGAAAGAACGAGAGCAAAACGGTCGACAATAAAGGAAGCTTGAAAATTAAACAGTATCGAATATGCGAATGAACGAAACCCGGATTTCTTTTGGGAATCCAGTTTAAAAGTAATTCAAACAACAAAGCGATGTTTACATCGTCAGAGTTGTTCTGAGTAATGATTATAACGTCTTATGACGTTTTAATAAGATCAAATTAAGAGTTTGATCCTGGCTCAGGACGAACGCTGG
>CALWWT010000040.1 GCA_944385325.1 uncultured Clostridia bacterium
AGGTCCAGGGGCGGACGGTTCGCGTTGCGAACCAGACAGTTTGCCAGCAAACTGTACGGCTTTCTGGGAAAGCCTGCCCTGGGCGCGCGTAAGCGCGCAATCCCATAAAAAACGCAGCCATTGCCGCGGCAAGCGGCAATGGCGGAAAAAGAGGGCGAGCGATTGATTTTATCGACAGCCTGTTATATTGTTTTTCTGTCTGAAAGTCATCGGAGACAAGATATTCTAAAAAATCTTTCAGCGCTTGCAGTAAACTGGTTTTGCCGCTGCCATTTTTGCCGGTGAGAATCAGCGGTTTGCGCTGATCAGCAGACAGGGGAATCGTAATGTTTTTCAAATGGCGGACATGGCAGATATCCAGAGCGGTCATAAAGGTTTGATTCATAATTATTCCTCCCGGAGCAAGCAGATTTACAGGTACAGTATATCATTTTTTTACGTCAAAAACAATCAGAAGCTGCATGATAAAACAAAAAATCCGGGAATTCCAATCGGAAAACCCGGATTACTTTGGCGCGCCACACAGGACTCGAACCTGTGACCTTTTGATTCGTAGTCAAACACTCTATCCAGCTGAGCTAGTGGCGCATATTCAGTTTTGAAGAGCTGTCCTGAGGTGTCTCACCTGACAGCTTTTATATTTTAGCACAGGGGAAAAGAATTGTCAAGAAGTTTTTTTCAAAAATTCATATTTTTCTCATTTATCCCATCTGCTGCCACTTGCCAAAATAACACGAATCAAGTATAATAAACAGGAAAGCAGATCAAAAAGGTCGTAACCAACCAGATCATGGAGCAGATTTCTGCTTCGGAAATAATGGGGGTAAAGATTTTGGAACAGGATAAAAAGAACACTTCCACCGGCGAGTGGGAGTTTGAGATTGATATTGACAGCATACGTTCCCAGGCGCAGCAGGAAGCATCTGCCGACAGCCTGATAGCCGAGCTTGACCGGATGGCGCGCCGGGATGAACCGGACGATCTGAATCCGATGGAAGAGCAGTCGGACACAACACGGGTGATCTCTGCGGCGGACACTTCCGCAGCAGAAAGTTCGCAGTCTGGCGGGGGTAAGGGAGAAGGTTCGCAGACGGAGGATATCACGACCGAGCAGACGGTTGTCATCCCGGCGGCATCCCAGCCGGTACGCCGCAGCGGTAGTTCAGCAGAGGGCACCGCCCGTCCGGTAGCGAGCACCCGGAGCGCGTCATCTGCCGGAAAAACGTCCCGGGCATCCCAGAACGGTACATCGCAGCAGTCTCCCAACAATCGTAAGAAAGCGCCTGCACCCAAAGCGGCGCTGACGCCTGCGCAGGAGCGGCGGATGAAGCGTGCCCAGCGCAAACGGGAAAAACGTCTTGCGCGTGTGGAACGCAGCCGTCAGCGTCCGAAATTCCGGTTGGCGCCGGTACTGGCGTCGCTGCTTGCGATCACCAATGTGGTCACCCTTGGCGGGTATGGCTTAAATTATATCCAGACCCGGCTGACGGTGCAGGAAGCGGAGAAGACCGCCCAGCTGTCGCAGGAGGAAGCGGAAACCCTGCGCAGTGAGATGGAGGAACTGCAAAAGAACAGCATATCGGTTGACACATTTACCAATCTGGTTGCCGAGTACAACATGTCGGCGCAGTTTATCCAGGAGTTTTTCGACGACCGGATCGTATACAAGGATACTTCGGTGCATTACGCGCCGATCGACGAGAGCCTGCCGATGAACAGCTACGACTGGCAGTATCTCAGCTGGGGAGAAAACGGCCGTCCGACTTATACGCCGGAAGGCGAGCGTCACGCGACTTTGGGTGTGGACGTATCCTACCATCAGGGCGAGATTGACTGGGAAGCGGTAGCGGCTGACGGGATTCAGTTTGCAATGATTCGCTGCGGATACCGCGGGTACGGCAACGGTGACCTTGTGACCGACAGCTGTTATCAGGGAAACATGCAGCGAGCGCTGGATAACGGGCTGGACGTTGGGGTCTATTTCTTCTCGCAGGCGATCACCGAGGAAGAAGCGGTCGAGGAAGCGGAGTATGTCCTGGGTCTCTTGGAAGGGTATACGGTCGAGATGCCGGTTGTATTCGACATGGAGATTTTGCAGGAAGACGCGCGTGCAAACGATTTGACCTCATCGCAGCGTGCACAGATTTCCAAGGCGTTTTGCGATACCATCCGTGCTGCCGGGTATACGCCGATGATCTACGGCAATACAGCGTATTATATGTCCAAGGTTGATTTTGCGTCGATTGCCGGCGAATACGGCATCTGGCTTGCGCAGTATTATGAAGAGCCGTTTTTCCCGTACCAGTTCAATATGTGGCAGTACACCAACAATGGAACAGTTAATGGGATAGAAGGTACGGTCGATATCAACCTGTATTTTGGTGAATAACCGAACCACGCAGAAAAATAAGCATATTCGCCATTGTCGCATTCTGTAGCGGCAATGGCGTTTTTGTTTGTGCGTGGTCGAAGCCGTGGAGTGCTGATCATGGTTTCTGACGGAACCGGGCAGTTCCCAGGGGAACTGCCAAAATTTACAAAGATCGAAACGTCGATAAACAGGCAGCGGAAGCATTTCCCCATTTGGTGTGTAAGGCGTGGTCGAAGCCGTGGAGTGCTGATCATTTAGAGCGTGGTACAACATTGGCAAACAGGCAGCGGAAGCATTCCGCTGTTGACAAAAAGGTAAACATCTGATATCCTGATATTCAGAATGTGTATCTGGTTGCGGTACGCATTCCCAGCCCTGACGGACAATTTTCGCGCAGAATCCTGAGTCTCTGCGGCTGGCAGGAAATTTCCGTAAACCCCGGGGCAGACCTCTATTATATAAGGAAAGAAGGAATACCGGGCAAATTTCATTCATCCGCTATTTGACGGTGGCGATACCAAGTTCGTTCGGTGCTGGCACCAGGGGCGTGAACCAACATTGGCAAACAGGCAGCGGAAGCATTCCGCTGGGCGTGGTCGAAGCCATGGAGTGCTGAACATTTAGAACGTGGTACAACATTGACAAACAGGCAGCGGAAGCATTCCGCAAAGGAGAGAACTCATGGATCAGAAGAAAGAGAACAACTTTCCGCTGATGGCGCGGTACATGAAGGGCAATATCCGCTATTTTGCGGCGGCGATATTGTGTTCAGTTTTGAGCACCGTCTGCAACTCCATTACGCCGCAGATCATCAGCGTCACCATTGACTCGATACTCGGGACATCGGATTATACATTACCTGCACTTCTGGCGAAGTTTACCACCCTGGAAGCGCTCCGGGCGAATGTCGGACAAACGCTGCTGATTGCAGCAGGCGGGATAATCGGCATAGCGGCGATCGGCGGTATCGGCAGTTTTGGAACCCGTACAGCGACCGCAATGGGAAGTGAAGGGTTTGTCAAAGGGCTGCGGGACGCGCTGTTTTCGCACATCCAGCGGCTGCCGTACGCCTGGCACGTCCGGCACCAGACAGGCGAGATCATCCAGCGCTGTACATCCGACGTCGAAGTCATCCGCAACTTTTTCACCAACCAGCTGCTGGAAGTCATCCGCATTGTATTTATGATTATTTACTATCTGTTCATCATGTTCTCGATGAACTGGAAGATCGCGTTGATTTCGGCGGTATTCATTCCGATCGTACTGTTTTATTCGCTGATTTTTTATTCAAAAATCAGCGCGCGTTTCCGTACCGCGGACGAAGCGGAAGGTATCCTTTCGACCGCTGTGCAGGAGAACCTGACCGGTGTGCGGGTTGTCCGTGCGTTTGGACGGGAGCGGTTTGAAGTCGACCGGTTCAATAAGAAGAACCAGCGTTTTTCGACCCTTTGGGTGGAACTCGGCAAGCTGATGAGCGTTTACTGGGCGCTGGGCGATTTGATTACCGGTTTGCAGATCATGGCAGTCATTGCGGCAGGCGCTGCTTTTGCGGCAAACGGGCTGATTTCGCTGGGAACGCTCTTGGCGTTTATCAGCTATAACTCGGCGCTGACCTGGCCGATCAGAAGTCTCGGACGCATCCTGTCCGAGATGAGCAAATCAGGCGTATCGATTGACCGTGTTGCCTACATCCTCCGGTCGGAGGAAGAGAAGGTCATCGAAGGTGCCCAAACGCCTCCGATGGACCGTGACATCACATTTGAAGACGTCACCTTCTCGTATGAAGGGCAGAAACCGGTCGTATCCCACCTGAATTTTACCATCAAGGCAGGCAAGACCTTTGCGATCCTGGGCGGGACCGGTTCGGGCAAGAGCACCATCGCGGCGCTGCTTGACCGGCTGTATGACCTGGGACCCGGAGAGGGACGGATCACGATCGGCGGTGTGGACATCCGGTCGATCCGTCAGGACTATCTGCGTAAGAATATCGGGCTTGTTTTGCAGGAACCGTTCCTGTTCTCGCGGACGATCGGTGAAAATATCGCGATCACCCGACCGGGCGCAGGTCTTGGCGGTATCCGCCAGGCAACCGCGATTGCCTGCGTGGACGAAGCGATCGACACCTTTACCGACGGATATGATACGATTGTCGGCGAACGCGGCGTAACC
>CALWWT010000041.1 GCA_944385325.1 uncultured Clostridia bacterium
AGGTTTACGACCGCCGGCTTGAATGGCTCAAGCAGCGGCTGTTTGTCTGCTCGGCGACACGGCTCCCCGACGCTGTTATTCTTGGCTATTATACCGTAGAATAATCTGCTGAAAAAAATTTTCAAAAAGGCTTGACAAAATTCTCCATCTGCGCTATAATAACAAACGTTGACGCGAAAGCCACCTGTATGGCAAGCGAAAACGTCGGGGTGTAGCGCAGTTTGGTAGCGTGCATGGTTCGGGTCCATGAGGCCACGAGTTCGAGTCTCGTCACTCCGACCAAGGATTAAACTCTCACGAATTTTGGTATTTGCCAGATTCGTGGGAGTTTTTGCTTTTACACATTTTCTGACAATGAAAACGACAAAAATAGAATAAAGCTTCTTTTTCATATGATTCCTCCGGTAAACTTCTGCAAATCAGATATATTTTACCTTGGGAATGTAAAAACCACAAGCATAAAAACGTACTTTTCATACCGGCATATCAAAAAGACCTGCTGTCCTATCATCAACTCAGGACACAGGTCTTTTTACATATACATCCACAAAATCATTCACCCGACACCACGACGCAAACACTCCAGCAGCGAACCCACCGAACATTCCGGCAATTCGATCGACAAAGCTGCGTGCATCGACATGGTTTCCAGCGCGTGGGCATCCGAATCGGTGATCACAAAATAGTTTTCCCGCTCAGGCAGTACAAAACCGCGTTTTAAGCCCTGCGGACTGATTTCGACCGTCCTTGCTTCCAGTTCAGGCGGAATCATACCCAGACTGGAAATGACTGAATATGCAGACTTGTCCACATGTGCCGGTACCGGCACGCCACCGGCTGAACGTACAAGACGGAATACCTCTTCGATCGACAGCCGGGTCGCGTTGATCAGCAGCTTTTCCAGTTCACCGCAAGGGTTATCCTGCGCATCCATGATCACCTGTGACCCGAAGATATCCGGGCGGTTTCTGACCGGCGGCAGTGCGTCATAAACCAGTTCCCCAACTTCCAGCGCCGCCGGAACATCCGGAAACAACGAGAGAATATGCGCTTCCTCAGCGGTCGTAATCTCAATCGCCGGAACAAGCAGAATTCCCGCTTCCTCCGCAAGCTGCTGCAACGCCGGCAGCTGACGGGCGGTATTATGGTCAGCAACCGCGATCATCTGCAAATCCAGCAGCTGTGCCATCCCGATGACATTGTTGGGTGTCATTTCCTCCTCGCCGCAGGGCGACAGGCAGGAATGGATATGCAGGTCATAAGGGATCAGCAAAGCCCCAGCTCCTTTCCGAGCCTGAGAGCAATCCGGAAGGTTGGTTCGTCACTTTCCAGCACGCAGACCTCCTGCTGTCTGGCACGGGACAGGCTCATCTCGTCAAAGTGGATTCCTTCGCAGAGAATCACGCAGGCAACATCCGCCAGCACCGCAACCGCAATCGTATTGACATTTGCCATGACCGTGACAAAGGCGTCATTCTCTTTTGCGCGGCCCATAACCATACTCAGCAGGTCGCCGCAATAGGCACCCTCGATCTGCCGCTCCTCGCCGCAGCCGGTCTCAATGACCCGCAGCCCGTACTTATCCGCAAATTCAACCGGCGTCACACCGTTTCCTCCTTTCCGTCCTTCACCCCGACCTGTTCACTGCGGAACGGCGCCGGTACATAGCCATTCTTTTCCTTAAAGCGAAATACGCAGTCATCGATCGAAGCCAGTCCCCTCACCACGTCTTCCGCAAGCGCACGGCAGGACGGTGCACCGCAGGAACCACAGTCCAACCCTTCCAGCGACTGGCAGATCTCCTCTGCCTGCTCCATCTTCTTCATCGCTTCAAATACGTCCTCGTCCAGCTTCATGACCGGCACAAACTCAAGCGGCGTGTCCCATGACAGGTCGTTTTTGAGCTTGGGGTCTGCTAGGTCGGCATCCTCCAGATGGTTGAGACTGACCGGAAGGTGTTTGCGGATACGGTACAGCTTGGTCTTGGCAACATAGGGGTTCTCGACATTCAATACGCCGCCGACGCATCCGCCTGAACAGGCGTTCAGTTCGATAAAATCAACATCCCGGAACTTTTCATCCTCCAGGTCTTCCAGCACCCGGATGACATTCTCGATCCCATCCGCCGCCAGATAGTTATCATTGATCAGTCCCGAGGATTCACCGCCGCTGCTTCCCCAGGAAAGACCGATCTTGCCGGTTTCGGAAAGCATTGCGATCTCATGAGACGCCGCGTCCTTCATCAGCCCAAGCAGTTTGGGATAGATATCACTGACCGCCACAACACCGTCCACCCAGCTTTTTTCGGTGCCGAGCGGCATCTTGGTCGCGGTGACTTTAGCAGGACAGGGCGATATAAAAATGGCACCGATCTCACTAAGCGGCAGACCGGTTTTGGCGGCGGCAGCGCGCTTTGCCATCCGCGCCGCAACTTCGATCGGCGCGTGCAGCGGCAGTACCTGGTCGATCAATCCGGGAAACCGGACCCGTATCAGCCTTGTGACTGCCGGACAGGCAGAGCTGATGACCGGGCGCGGAAGTTTTCGCGATTCCATCAGCTTACGGGTCGCCGCCGAGACAATCTCCGCCGCCTTCGCCACTTCAAATATTTCATTAAATCCAAAATCGATCAGTGCGTTGAGCACAATGTCGATATCTTCCAGATTGTTGAACTGTGCCATGAACGACGGCGCAGGAAGCGCAATCGTATATTTATATTTATTCAGTATATCCAGGCTGTCGCAGGTCGCGCGCTTGGCGTGATGCGGGCAGACACGGATACATTCACCGCAGTCGATGCAGCGTTCGGCGATAATATACGCCTTTTTGTTACGCACCCGGATCGCTTCGGTCGGACAGCGTTTGATACAGTTGATGCAGCCTCTGCACTTGTCACGGTCGAGCGTGACCGAGTGGAAAAACTCCTGCATGTCGATAACCTCCCGTCCCGGATGAACCTTCGGTCGAGCATGACCGGCTGTCAGGATATGTAGATCGTCATATAAACGGTCGTGCCGACACCGACGGTCGACTCAATTCTCATTTCATCCGTATTCTTTTTCATGTTCGGCAGCCCCATTCCCGCGCCGAACCCCAGCGAACGCACCTCGTCCGCAGCCGTTGACCAGCCTGCCTGCATCGCCTGTTCAATATCCGGGATACCCTTTCCGGTATCCTTCAGCACCATATCGATACGGTCAGGGGTCATTTCAACATCGATCGTCCCGCCGTTGGCGTGAATGACCATATTGATCTCGCCTTCATACAGCGCAATCGAAACCCGCCTGATAATATCCGGAGAAACACCCAGCGCCCGAAGTTTCTTTTTCAGGCTGGAAGAAGCCTCGCCGGCACGGGTAAAATCGTTGCCGTCAACCTCAAAAGTCCACTTAAGCCCGCTCAATCCGATTTTCCTCCGCGCAGGCCTTTTTCCCACAGCAGCCCGCAGGCGGTAAACATCCGGTGGGTCGTCCGAAGCAGGACCATCCCGCGGCGCTTCGCCAGCGCGATCATATCCTCATCCGGGGTCTTACCGCGGACGAATACGATACATACCATATCCATCATATCGGCTGTGCGCACCGTCTGGATATTGACCAGACCGGTCAGCAGCACCGCCTGATCCTTGACATATGCCAGCACGTCGCTCATCATATCCGAACCGCATGCTTCATGCACCTCGGTATCCAAGTTTTCTTCACCGCAGATCAGCTCGGCGTCCAGCGCGTTCATAACATCCCGTACATCCATCGCAGTCCCTCCAGAAAATATATTCTTATGGCATATACCCAAATATATGGCGTGTATATACCAAAACAGCCTTTTGAATACCTACTATTATATACGAACCGGACGGTATATGCAATAGATTCATAGGCGATGCGATTTTTTTGTCAATCTTGTTTAAAAAATAACGAAAAGGTTGTATGCCGCCATCACTAGAATTTTGCCCCGAAACATGATATACTTATAAAAAAGTATATGTGCAGTTCACCTAAATGGACTGCCATTACTGTTCTGCCGGAGCGCCTTTACCAGGGTTTCGGCATTTCTTACGGTTACGATTTTGACGGCTAACCAACAAGGAGGTTTATTCTATGTCCAACAAAAAGGCCGGCATCCTCTTCAAGGATACTCCGGAACAAAAGAAAAAGCTGGAAGAGGTCATTGCCGCGCATAAAGACCAGCCCGGCGCACTGATGCCGATCCTTCAGCAGGCGCAGGATATTTACGGTTACCTTCCCATCGAGGTCCAGACCACGATCGCGGAAGCTCTGGATATCCCGCTTGAGGAAGTATACGGCGTCGTTACTTTTTATGCACAGTTTTCGCTCTACCCTAAGGGACAGTATAAGATTTCTGTATGTCTTGGCACAGCCTGCTATGTTAAAGGCTCGGGTACAATTTATGACAAGCTGCAGCAGGTTTTGGGTATCGGCGGCGGCGAATGTACGCCTGACGGCAAATTCTCGCTGGAAGCATGCCGCTGCGTAGGTGCCTGCGGTCTGGCTCCGGTCATGATGGTCAACGACGAAGTTTTCGGCAAGCTGACTGCCGACGACGTAGAAGGCATCCTCGCCAAGTTCGGCGCTTAAAATCTGTCAGGAAAGGATCGTGCCGCCATGCAGGAACTCTCGCTCAACGTCCTGGATATCGCGCAGAACTCTGTCCGTGCCCGTGCAAGTCTGGTGACGATTACTATCACCGAACGCAGTGCGGATCATTTTCTTGAGATCTCGATTGCGGATGACGGCTGCGGAATGAGCGAGGAACAGGTCGCGCGTGTAATGGACCCATTTTTTACCACCCGTACAACCCGGAAGGTCGGACTGGGTATCCCCTTTTTCAAGCTGAGCGCCGAATCGACCGGCGGAAGCTTCGACATCCAGTCGGCTCTCGGCAAAGGAACGGTGACGACCGCCCGTTATCATACCGACCATATCGATATGATGCCGCTCGGCGACATGAACGCTACCATCCTCAGCCTGATCAGTATGAATCCGCAGATGGATTTTGTTTACCGGCATTCGCTGGATAATAACAGTTTTACACTTGACACCCGGGAACTGAAAGCAGTCCTTGAGGATGTCCCGCTCAACACTCCGGAAGTCGTCCAGTTTATGAAGGAGACACTGGAAGAGGGCGAAGCTGAACTTTTGAATCAAACTACCTAAGAAAGGATTGATTTATATGAAGAGTCTGGAAGAACTCAAAGCAATCCGTGATCGCGCAAAAGCTACCGTGCATCTTCGGAAGGAAAACTCTCTTGACAATATCCGTGTCGTCGTCGGCATGGCGACCTGCGGCATTGCTGCCGGCGCAAGACCGGTCCTCTCAACATTCAGCGAAGAGGTTGCAAAACGCGGGCTCCAGAATGTTATGGTCACCCAGACCGGATGCATCGGTCTGTGCCAGTATGAGCCCATCGTTGAGGTTTACGAACCGGACGGAAAAGTTACTACATATGTTAAAATGACCCCCGATAAGGTTGACCGAATCATCACCGAACATCTGGTCAACGGAAAAGTTGTGGATGAATTTACCATCGGCAGCGTCGGCAATCTGTAATAAGGAGGCAGCTACATGTATCGTTCTCATGTCCTGGTCTGTGGAGGCACCGGTTGCAGCTCTTCCAACAGCCAGCAAATCATCGACGCACTGGAAGCGGAAATCGCAGCGGCAGGGCTCGCGGATGAAGTAAAAGTCGTCAAAACCGGTTGCTTTGGTCTTTGTGCACTCGGTCCGATTATGATCATCTATCCGGAAGGTTCCTTCTATTCGGAAGTCAAACCGTCCGATGTTCCGGAAATCGTCGAAGAGCACCTGCTCAAGGGTCGTATTGTCAAGCGGCTGCTTTACCAAGAGACGGTTCAGGAAGACAACAGCGTCAAATCGCTGAATGAAACCAACTTCTACGCAAAACAGCACCGTGTCGCACTGCGCAACTGCGGTGTAATCAATCCTGAGAATATCGACGAATATATTGCTGTGGACGGTTATCAGGCGCTGGGCAAAGTACTGACCGAAATGACCCCTCAGCAGGTTATCGACGTTATGCTCGCTTCCGGTCTGCGCGGACGCGGCGGCGCTGGCTTCCCGACCGGCAGAAAATGGGCGTTTGCGGCTGCAAACCAGGCTGATCAGAAGTATGTCTGCTGCAACGCCGACGAAGGCGACCCCGGTGCGTTCATGGACCGTTCGGTTCTGGAAGGCGACCCGCATGTCGTTTTGGAAGCAATGGCAATCGCCGGTTACGCTATCGGCGCATCTCAGGGTTACATCTATGTCCGTGCGGAATATCCGATCGCTGTCCACCGTTTGCAGATCGCGATCAAGCAGGCAAGAGAATATGGTCTTTTGGGCAAGGATATCTTCGGCACCGGATTTAACTTTGACATCGATCTGAGACTGGGCGCCGGCGCATTCGTATGCGGCGAGGAAACCGCTCTGATGACCTCTATCGAAGGTCACCGCGGCGAACCGAGACCCCGTCCTCCGTTCCCTGCTGTCAAAGGTCTGTTCGCCAAACCCACCATCCTGAACAACGTTGAGACCTACGCAAATATCCCGCAGATCATCCTCAAGGGTGCTGACTGGTTCGCGTCGATGGGTACCGAAAAGAGCAAGGGCACCAAGGTCTTCGCTCTGGGCGGCAAGATCAACAACACCGGTCTGGTCGAAGTCCCGATGGGCACCACCCTGCGCGAAATTATCGAAGAAATCGGCGGCGGCATCCCGAACGGCAAGAAGTTCAAGGCTGCGCAGACCGGCGGTCCTTCCGGCGGATGTATCCCGGCTGAACATCTGGACGTTCCGATCGATTATGATAACCTTTTGGCAATCGGTTCGATGATGGGTTCGGGCGGTCTGATCGTCATGGACGAAGACACCTGTATGGTCGATATCGCAAAATTCTTCCTGGAATTCACTGTCGACGAATCCTGCGGCAAATGTACCCCCTGCCGTGTCGGTACCAAGCGCCTGTATGAGATGCTGGACAAGATCACCCGCGGCCAGGCAACAATGGAAGACCTCGACAAGCTGGAAGAACTCTGCTACTATATTAAGAACAACTCGCTGTGCGGTCTCGGACAGACGGCTCCTAACCCCATCCTGTCCACCCTGCGTTACTTCAAGGACGAGTATATCGCACATATCGTGGATAAGACCTGCCCGGCTGGCGTATGTAAGCATCTGATGAAGTACACCATCGACCCCGACAAGTGCAAAGGCTGTACTCTGTGTGCGCGTAACTGCCCGGTCAACGCGATTTCCGGTACTGTTAAACAGCCTCATGTCATCGACACCAGCAAGTGTATCAAGTGCGGCGCCTGCATGGAGAAGTGCAGATTCGGCGCGATCAGCAAGAAATAATCGGGAGGACAGCCAAGATGATTAATCTCAAGATCAACAACATCCCTGTTTCTGTCGAGC
>CALWWT010000042.1 GCA_944385325.1 uncultured Clostridia bacterium
TGGGATCTGCGCACGGACGATGCATATTATGAAGCAAATACTTCGGAACTGATCTACCTGATGCAGCAGTATGATAAATATATCGGTGAGTATTTCGATAAGACAGAAGTGGATACCGGCGAATGGGGCGAGTTGCTGCTGTCCATTCTGAATTCCGTAAACGAAGATGATTTCAAACGTTCTTCCGATTATAAAAAGTACATCAATCAGGTAGAAGAGCTGGAAGATGCGTATGAAGAAGCAACGACTGTCGCACAGCTGTCTAATGCACAAGAAGGTATGTACGACCTGCTGACCAGTGTACCGTATACCGCGTCTTCGACTGCGGATAAAGACGAATTGAATGCTACCCTTGAAAGCCTGTACTTTAATGTCGGTTCCGCACCTGACACCTATACAACAGCTCCTTCCACCCAGAGCAGCAATGTTGATTTCTCCAACTACAACTATTATGTTGCGGTTTTGAAATATTCCGGAAGCACGGTAACCGATGATGGTAACCTTCAGTTCTCCAGTACATTGCAGAAAGGTTACTATTCATTGTATCCGATGGTTGATTATACCGACTATGATACTTCTACTCCGAATCAGGTCTATAGCGGCAACGAAAGCGCTGATGATTTTGAAGATGGATATGCAACCCAGGAATACGAATGGTTCTGGAACGTCTATCAGCTGGCTGCCAGGATGAATGACGACAATAAGTACCAGGGCGCTGTCGATGCGGTAAATGAGGCGCTTATGGAAGCTATTTCTGATCTGGCTGTAACCACAACGCCCAGTTCCACCGATTCTGCCGCAATGGAAGAAATGATGGACGAATATGCCGGAAAGATCGATACCGACTACGATGAAGATTATTATGCCAAATATACCGATGCATATGATTATGCTGAAAATACCGCAGAAGGTAAATGGCAGACCAGGATCGCCAAATATATTGTCGGCGTCTCCGGTGAAGCACTGACCTATCAGGGCACGCAGAATACCATCACCAAGAATATGATTTCCGAACTGGAAGACTCTATCAAAGCTGGTGAAACCGCACTGGAAGCAATCGAGGACAGTGACAGCTACAATGCCGCACAGGTCAATGCTTTGAATACTGCGATTGCACAGGCTGAGGATATTATCGAAATTTACGAAGGCACCTACTCTACCAGCTCTACCTATCAGTCGGTAAACAAGACCTACAGCCGTCTGGTTGGCGATAAAGACCAGATCGTTATCTCAGACCTTGAAAACGCTATGGCTGCTATCGACGATGCAATCAATTACAGCGAGATCGTTATGGGCTGGAGTCAGAATGAGAACGGACAGTGGCTGTATGGCACTGAAGACGGATATTATAACGATGGCTGGCATAAGATCGGTGCTACCTGGTTCTACTTCAATGACGATGGTACAGCCAAACAGTCGGAATGGATGCTGGAAGACGGCACCTGGTACTATTTCAATTCCAACTGCGGCGCTGCCTGCGGCTGGGCTAAGATCGACGGCGACTGGTACTACTTCAAGGGCAACAACGCTATGAAGACCGGCTGGGAAAAGGTTGACGGCAACTGGTACTACATGGCTTCTTCCGGTAAGATGGTGACCGGTTGGTGTGAAATCAATGGCAAGTGGTATTACTTCTCCAAAGAATCCAATGCACTTGGACAGATGCTTTACAGCACAACGGTTGATGGATATATGTTAGATGAAAATGGCGCCTGGACAGGGGACTGATCCGTTTACTTGATTAACTCTTAGTATTCCTTCCGATTTCTTTGTTTCTGCGGCGGGAAACCGCCGCAGAAAACAGGGAAATAAAATTAAATTTTGAATATTCCAGCATTTATTGGCTGTTTTAACCGGATTCCATCCGGTATATAGATTTGTAAGACCTCACTCCATCCATAAATAGGCTCCAAAGCCCTTTCCCAAAAACAGGAAAGGGCTTTGGAGTTTGTTTTTTGGTTTTGATCCAGTACACATGGGCACTGCCGGTGTTTTTATCGGCTATCTGCTTGACTTTTGAGAAAAACGGGGTATAATATGAGAGTAACTCTCAATTTTGGAAAGGAGCTGTACCGGATGGGATATCAGACTGAACAGAAAAAGGTACTTTTTGAATATCTTCGTCAGCACAGTGAACAGGCTTTTACCATTGACGAACTGGCAGCGGCGATGCAGGCGGATACGACACTCGCTTCTGTGCCCGGGAAAAGTACGCTCTATCGATTGATGTCTCAGCTGGTGGAGGAAGGACGGGTCAAGCGCTTTACAAAAGGGCACAGCCGTCATTTCCTTTATCAGATGGTTGCCTGCCCGCATTGTACCGAACATCTTCATCTGCGGTGTACCGTCTGCGGGAAACTATATCATATGGAAGATCAGGAAAGCGCACAGATCGTCCGGACGATTCTTGAAAACCATCATTTTGCTGTCGATGGTGCGGATGCTGTTTTACCCGGCTGCTGTGAGGAATGCCAGCATCAGGGAGAACAGAAGGAAATTGTTTCGGATGGTTTAGAAAGAAAGGAAAGAAAGAGATCATGAACTGGATGGGAATAAAAAAATGGGGGATTTTGCTTTGCAGCCTTTTGCTGTCGTTTGCACTGTACGGTTGTCAGTCGGGCGGGACGGTTTCTGAAGGTGATGGGCTGAAGGTCGTTTCGACGATTTTTCCCGGATATGACTGGGCAGATGAACTGATGAGCGGGACAGGTCATACACCGCAGCTGATGATGAAAAATGGCGTGGATATGCACTCTTTCCAGCCGTCAGCCGCCGATATCGTGTCTTTATCCGACGCGGATGTATTTATCTATGTTGGCGGAGAATCGGATGCCTGGGTCGCGGATGCGCTTAAAACCGCACAGAATGAGGATATGGTCACGGTCAATATGATGGAGCTTCTTGGTGACAGGCTGATGCATGAGGAACTGGCAGAGGGCATGGAATCGGACCACGATCATGACGAGGAAGACGCCCACGAGGAAGTATATGACGAACATGTCTGGCTGTCGATTGAGAACGCTGAGACGATCTGTACAGCCATAGCAGATGCACTGTCCACAGTGGATGGAGAACACGCTGCTCAGTATCAGGACAACCTGTCAGCTTATCTGGCAAAGCTTTCAGATCTGGATAGCAGATATCAGCAGACGGTGGACGATGCCGCGCGCGATGTGCTGGTGTTTGGCGACCGGTTCCCGTTCGTCTATCTGACGGATGCATATGATCTGGAATATTATGCTGCCTTTCCGGGATGCTCGGCTGAATCTGAGGCAAGTTTTTCAACGGTTTCTTTTCTGGCAGGCAAGATCGATGAACTGTCTTTGCCGGTAGTTCTGACGATAGACGGCAGTGATCAGAAAATTGCCAAAACAATCATTGAAAATACCACCGCAAAAAACGCCGAAATTTTGACGCTGGATTCGATGCAGTCGGTGACCGATCAGCAGATTGAAGAGGGTACCAGTTACCTTTCGATTATGGAAAACAATCTTTCAGTGCTGGAAAAAGCATTGTCCTAAGGAGTTGAAAGAAAATGGCTCAGCTTACCTGTAAGGATGTGACCCTCGGGTATGATGGAAAACCAGTTGTGCATGGACTGAACTTTTCGGTTGAACAGGGCGATTATCTGTGCATTCTGGGTGAGAATGGTTCGGGTAAAAGCACGCTTGTCAAAACGCTGCTGAATCTTCATCCGGTTATGTCGGGAAAAATTGAAACGGGTGACGGCTTATCTGCCAGTGAAATCGGTTATCTTCCGCAGCAGACGCTGGTGCAGAGGGATTTCCCTGCCTCGGTGACGGAAATTGTCCGTTCCGGGCTGCTTGGGCGGTGCGGAATGCGTCCGTTTTATACCAAACGGGAAAAGGCTTTGGCGGATGAAAATATGCGCAAACTGGGAATCAGCCATCTTTCCGGGCGCTGTTACCGGGAGCTTTCCGGCGGTCAGCAGCAAAGGGTATTGCTTGCGCGGGCACTTTGCGCAACCAGAAAGATGCTGCTGTTGGATGAACCGGTTGCCGGGTTGGACCCGAATGCTACCCGGGAAATGTACGAACTGGTCGCATCGCTCAACCGCGACGACGGAATTACCATTATTATGGTATCGCATGATATTGCGGCTGCGATGCAGTATGCAAAGCATATCCTGTATATCGGTGAGCCGCTTTTTTGGGGCAGTACCGGAGAATTTCGAGACAGCGGTCTTGCACGTCATTTTCAGGACGAGTCCCGGCATCATTGTACCTGGTCAGAGGAGGATTGAATCTTATGATTGAAACACTGGCGGCGTATTTTGCCTATCCATTTGTCCGGTATGCGCTGATTGTGGGCGTGTTGATTGCATTGTCGTCTTCTTTATTGGGTGTAACGCTGGTACTCAAGCGGTTTTCGTTTATAGGCGACGGTCTGTCCCATGTCGCGTTTGGCGCAATTGCCATTGCGACGATCCTTGACCTTGGAAACAATATGGCAGTCGTGATGCCGATTACCGTACTGGCGGCAGTCTGGCTGCTGCGGACAGGACAGCATACCAAAATAAAAGGAGATGCCGCCGTTGCGATGCTGTCGGTCGGCGCGCTGGCAATTGGTTATCTGCTGCTGAATATCTTTTCCAAGTCGACCAATATCAGCGGCGATGTTTGCAGTACGCTGTTTGGTTCTACGGCGATTCTGACCTTGACACAGCTGGATGTATGGCTGAGTATCGGGATTTCGATTGTTGTTATTCTGGTATTTCTGCTGTTTTACCATAAGATTTTCTCGGTCACCTTTGATGAAACCTTCTCGCAGGCGACCGGGCTCCAGGCAAGCCGGTATAATCTGCTGATTGCGGTTATTACGGCGGTCGTGATTGTACTCGCGATGAACCTGGTTGGTTCGCTGCTGATATCGGCGCTGATCATCTTCCCGGCGCTGTCGGCAATGCGGTTGTTCAAAAGCTTCCGGGCGGTTATCCTCTGTTCTGCGGTGATGTCGGTCGTATGCGCAGCTACTGGGATTATCGTCTCAATTCTTGCGTCAACGCCGGTTGGTTCGACTATCGTTGCGATGGATATTGCGATGTTTGGGATTTCTTATTTTGCTGGACAGATTACCTCCAGAAGCTGATTTTGTTTATTTCCGTACAAAAATTGAAAAACTCTTTACTTTTTTGTGTAAAAAAGGTATTATAAAGGTAGAGAAACTGAAGGAGGATTTTGTTTATGCAGTTTTTGCTCCAGGAAGGGGATCTCTCCATCCGACGTGCTGAACGCAGTGATGTGCATACAATTACTACACTGATTCAGGCACTGGCTCTTTATGAAAAAGCTCCGGAAAGCTGTTTTGCAACCGACGAACTGGTTGAAAGCTCGGTGTTTGACCGCGGAGAAGCGCAGGTCATGATGATTGAATATCAAAATAAACCGATCGGTTTTGCACTGTATTTTTTCAATTATTCTACCTGGATGGCAAGAAAGGGGCTTTATCTGGAAGATTTGTTTATTTATCCTGAAATGCGCGGCAAGGGGATTGGTAAAAAGGTCATTCGGCTTCTGGCAAAAATTGCGGTTGAGGAAGGCTGCGGACGGTTTGAATGGTGCTGTCTGGACTGGAATGAACCTTCCATTGCTTTTTATAAGAGCATAGGCGCTCAGCCGATGGATGAATGGACAATTTATCGGCTGTCTGGTGAAGGTATCCGCAAGCTTGCGGAAGGCTAACCGGTTATATCCGGGAACTTTCCCGGTTTAATAATATGTTGACAAGGAGACGATTCCCATGAAAATGAAGCTTTATTCTACTCTTTGGCAGGATGAAAAAATCAATCAGACGGAAAGTGAAGTCGTTGTGTCTGATGAATCCGCTGAATCCCGTGCTGTGGAAATGCAGGTTGTCAATGTATATCCGCAGGTCACCTATCAGAAAATATTTGGCTTTGGCGGCGCTATGACGGAAGCTGCCGGTTATGCACTGTCGCAGCTGTCTGAAGAAGACCGGAAAGCTGCTCTGAAAGCGTATTTCGGTGAAGGCGGAAATGGTGCGACCGTTCTGCGTACCCATATTGACAGCTGTGACTTTTCGTTGGGAATGTATACAGCAGTTGCAGACCCGATGTCTGACCCTGATTTTACGACCTTTACGCTGGAACGCGACCGTAAATATATTATTCCTGCCATTAAAGGCGCAATGGAGGTTTCTGAAAAGCCTCTTTCGGTCCTGCTTTCGCCCTGGTCTCCTCCTGCTGACTGGAAGACACCTCCGGTAAAAGTGGTTATTGGTGCGAATGCGCCGGAATTTATCAAAAAACTGGCTCCTAAGGACGATACCAAGGGAAGCCGCTGCTGGGGCGGTCATCTGAAACCTGAATATTATGGTGCTTGGGCAAGATATATGACCAAATATATTCAGGCTTATCTGGATGAGGGTATCCCGGTCAAATGGGTATCTATCCAGAATGAAGCGATGGCAGCTACTCCCTGGGATTCCTGCCAGTGGACTGTGGAAGAGGAAAAGACCTTCCTGCGTGACCACCTGTATCCTGAGATGGAAAAAGCTGGTCTGGTTGGCAAGGTTGGTATCTTTATCTGGGACCACAACAAGGAAAGAGTCTTTGAACGTGCTTCCGGAACCTTGGATGAAGTGACCATGCCGATGGTTGAAGGTATTGCTTTCCACTGGTACAGCGGTGATCATTTTGAAGCTGTCCAGATGACGCATGACGCATTCCCTGATAAACGGCTGATGTTCTCGGAAGGCTGCGTGGAGTATTCGATTTCTGCCGGACAGAGCGAGATTACTTTCGGTCAGAGATATGCGCATGATATGATGGGCAACCTGAATGCGGGTATGGATACCTTTATTGACTGGAACCTGTATCTGGATGAAAAGGGTGGTCCCAACCATGTCCAGAACTACTGCGGCGCGCCGATCATGCTGGACGGTAAGGGCAGCTATGAAGAACATATTTCTTACTACTACATTGGTCATTTCTCCCGTTATATTCAGCCTGGTGCAGTCCGTATCGGATGCAGCAAATATACTGATAAGCTGGAAACTACCGCAGTTTGCAACCCTGATGGAACAATTGCATTGATTGTTATGAACCGTACGGCTGAAAATATTGCTGTAAATGTTCGTATCTGTGGTAAACTGGCAAAGCTGGAGATTGCAGCGAATTCGATTCATACTGCTGTTCTTTCTGAATAAGTTCATTTCTGAATAACTTTTAACGCCAAACAAGCGGTGGCCTGAGTGCTGCCGCTTGTTTGGCGTTTTGCTTTTGTATAATAAAACCGCCCCTCTTTGCAGAGGGGCGGCCGAACCGTTATAAGTTCAATTGTCAATAATCAATTGCTTTTATCAAGCTTTCAATTATTTAACCCAAACGCCGTTAGCGTCGAGTTTGTAGCCATCAACGGTGGTGCTGTACAGCATCTGACCCAGAGAGTTGGACTC
>CALWWT010000043.1 GCA_944385325.1 uncultured Clostridia bacterium
ACCTTGCCCGGATTGCCCGCTTACGGCTTTCGGAAACCGACTGGCACCTTGGCAGCCGGGTACAGGTCTCGTTATACAGCTTTTGCACCTGATGGTACGGGAAATTGTGAGGGGAAGGCTGTCCGCCAGGACAGCAGGGCGCGGAAGCATCAAATGTTTGTTCCTCATCCGGCGCAGCACTCTCTCCTGTTTCCGCGCCCGCGCCTGTCTTTGTCTCTTTCTCTCGCTCTCTGATCTCTTTGTCTCTATTCTCTTTATCTCTATTCTCTTTATCTCTATTCTCTTTATCTCTATTCTCTAGCGAACAATGTTCGCTTTTATCGGGAACAATGTTCGCTTGATGTTCGCTTTTATCGGGAACATTGTTCGCTTGTTGTTCGCTTTTGTCGGGAACATTGTTCGCTTGATGTTCGCTTTCTCCGGAAACGGCATCCGTCTGCTGTTCACAGGCAGCTTCCTTATCCTTCAGGTTATCTCCCGCACGTTTGCGGCGCAGTGCCTCTGCCCTGTCGGTTTCGGCACCAACCATCTCGTTGATTCGGGGAAGCAGTATCTTACCGTCTGCCAGTTGTTCAACCAGTCCGATCTGTTGCAGCAGCTGCATGGCAGGAGCGGCAAAATCCGCCGAAATCCCCGTCAGCCGTGCAAGGGATGGAATATCATACGGGATCATCTGGTTGCCGACCATCCGCACCAGCACACCATCGGTTTTCAATGCCTTGAGACAAAGCTTAAGGTAAAAGCTGCTGTACACAAAGCCGTTTTCCTGTTCCTCAATATAACGTATCGTATCGTCGTCAAAGAAATCCTCTTTCAGCTTAAGCCAGTAATAGCGTTTAGACAATCGATCATCCTCCTTTGGTGCAGTCGTTTGAAAATATGTTCCCGCAACCGATAAAAAAATAGTCCGCCTGTTTTGCAAAACACTCGAACATTCATTCCTTATAGTTCTATTATACTGTATATCCCGCAATCTGTCAACCCTTATCTGCAAACAAATTTTTGTTTTTTACCAATCGTTTGGGCAATGTGCAGGATATGTCGCGGCTTTTTGTCTGCCATTCCCGCCGTACAGCCGTCGGAAAAGCTGCGAACATTTAAACAACGCAAATTTTTTTGCCCGTTGCAATTTTACAGCAGATCGGGTATAATCAGGCTATCGGTAACGCCAGCCGCCGGTCTTCTATATCCGCCGTTGCCGCTTGCCGCGCCAACGGCTGCGTTTTTTTAGGGGGTTGCGCGCCAAGGCGCGCCCAGGGCAGGCTTTCCTAGAAAGCCTGTTTGCAACGCGAACCGTCCGCCCCTGGACCTGCTCGGCTTTTCAGCAAAGTTTCGAAAAATCTTATAAGGACTGGCTTTTTAGAAAGATTTGTGGTATACTATTATCCAGTGATCAGGTTTCAGATACTCGTGAGGACTGAGACCGGCGGAGGACCCGAGGGCCCTCCTTTTTTTATTTACATCGGTTTTCTGCTGGCAATCTGCCGCATAGCTTGTGTAATCACTCTTAAGCCTTCAAAATTCACGAAATCAACCTTCTGATTATAGGTCTGCACAATCGTCCGGTCTTCATCCGACCATTGTTCTGACGGCTTAGCTTTAATTGAGCGAATCAGCAGCGCCATCATCATTTTATGAGAAAGATGCAACTTTTCATAATCAATCGCACCTCTGAGGTGAAAACTTTGTGTCCTCTCCAGAATATTCTCCGGCAGCTGACGCTCCAGCGCAGTTTGCAGATTCCGGCAGTTTTCTGGACTGTCCGGGTCTGCAAGTCCTACCGTCACGACAATCAGTTTTGCAGTATCGGGAAGGTTTTTAACCGTTGTTTTCAATCCTTTGATTCCACCTGCGTATAATCCGCCCAGATGAACGACCGCATCGTAACCCGACAGCGATTTCACCCTGTCATAGCTCATCACTTCCCATCCGGTCAGTTGGGATAATTTCTGTGCGTAACGCTTTGTCGAACCATATACCGTTCCATAAATAATTATTCCCTTCATTACAGCATCTTCCTTTTTATTTATCTGATTTCAATTGTCAAATTTTGATGTAACCGGAGAATACAGCGCACCTATCCGTGACTGCCAGCGTGGATTGTCCGAAAAGGTGACCATATTTGCAACTTCGCTGATACTTCCCAGCAGCGGCAGTCCTTCCAGAGGTGTTCCGCTGAGGGTATCCTGCACAGCCTGCACAATCCGGTCGGCAAAAATAACGGTCATATCCCGTCCGAAGTATTTTTGTGCTTTTACTGCAACCGGCTCGGTAATTCCGGACTGGTTATGCAGATCAGCAGTCCTCAGCTGTGCTTCCACCAGTGCCGCTTCACGCTGCGGATAATCAGGTGCACTTACAGCGGCGGCAATCGCGTCTTTCAGTTTTCCGTCAATCGGAAGTCGGGTAAACGCGGTTCCAAACCATTTGCTGTATGGTGCATACTCTCCGCAGTACAAAAAACACAGCCGCATCAGCCGTTCCACAATCCGTCCACATGCAAGACGCGACCCGATTTCATCTCCAACCTGGGCGCACCGTCCGACAAAAGCCTGTTCCTCTGCAATCAGCGACCAGTTGGATGCAATCAGGTATTTTTGGACATCCGTCGGGTAAAACCCTAAAGGAGCAAGCATCTCTTTCATCTGAAGGCCATCGGTGTAAAATTCCGCCGAACGCAGCGCCAGCAGCCGGTGTTCCGAAAATGCAAGCCAGTCGGCTTCGGAAAGCTGCTCAAGGTCAGATTTTCCGAGGTATTCTTTCAGATAACCATGCGGCGTATAAATCCAGATCAGCGGTGAAACCGGTCCATTTTCCACTGGTACCGGATGCCGGACACCGCCATCATTTGGATCAGGTTCGGAAAAATTGACGCTGTATCCGAGAAAGCTGACTGGCAGTTTTTCTGCAAACAGCTTTTCAATCTGTGGTTTCAGCCCGATATCCTTTTGGGAAAGAAACAGGTAAAAACGCGGTCCCCACATATGGTCGGTCGATACCGCATCGTCATACCCCAATACGTCCGAGCCATATCCCAAAAGCCCAGCCGAATATGAAAGTTCCGGAAACGCTTCATCCAGCAATGGTTTTGCCGCTTCCAGGAAAAATGCCCTGCAAAGATCTCTGCCCTTGATAAACGCCATATCACTTGCTCCCCTACTGTAAATCATTTGTTATATGATACCATA
>CALWWT010000044.1 GCA_944385325.1 uncultured Clostridia bacterium
TTTGAGAATTTTGAAAATCGCTAAAATTCAACTAAAGTTTACCATAAGGCGGAAAGCAGGTCCAGGGGCGCAGCCCCTGGGCGCGCGTAAGCGCGCAACCCCCCCTAAAAACGTAGCCATTGCCGCACCAAGCGGCAATGGCGGACGAAGAGTATGCACATCGGATTTTATCGACAGTCTGACCCGGACTTTCCAAATTCGGAAAGCCCGGGTTTTATTGAGTGCGCCCGGCATGGGCAATAACTAGGTGGTGAAAGTCCACTACAGACTTGGCAGTAGGAACTGGGTAGCCTCCTACTCGATTTATGCAAATGGCAGCTTATGCCTTTTTCTGGAAGTATCCGGCAGCGGACAGTGCCTTGTAGAAGAACGGGTAGAGCACGACCGCAACGATAACCGATACACATCCGGAAGGAATCGAGGTCGAAGCCTTTGCAGCCACGTCCACCAGTACCGTACCGACTGCGTTGCCGAGGACGATGCCTTTCAAAAAGCTGTAGCCGAGGTAGAGGACAACGTAAGTTGCCATTCCGGAAATGGCACCGAGTACCAGCCAGAGGGTACGTTTGCCGTTCTTGTGTCCGACAGAAGAAACGCTTCCGCCGACCAGACCCATTACAAACCGCATGACAATCGTAGACGGTGCAGAAGAAGCCCATCCGCCCAGCAGGTCAAACAGCCCAAGCCCGGTTGCACTGGCAATACCGCCTCTGAGGCCGCCCAGAAGCATCGCGGACAGCAGGCAGAATACGTTGCCGCAGTGGATCATGGTTTTTCCCAGCGGTGTCGGGATCTCGATCCGGAAGTTGGTCGCGACATAACACATCGCCGCGAAAAGGGCGGTGACAACGATGTCGTAAGTGGTGATTTTGCGTTTGACAGCATGGTTTGCCTGCATGGTGAGCAGCTCCTTTCGGGCTTAGCCCTGTAATATATCAGAGAAGCCGGTACCGTTCAAAGGTCTGGGGCGTCGTCAGCCAGGGAAGACAGGATTCCAGCATGACGCCGTACCTGGTGTCGCTTCCATAGCTGAAAGTCGTGCGCACCGCGATTTCCAAAAACCTTGTTGCCCGTTCGATCGCCATCGGCAGGCTGTCTCCTCCAAGCAGCCCGCCGACCAGTACACTCGCGAAGATATCGCCGGTTCCGGGATAAGACGCCGGAACATAGTTGCAGTCTACCCGCCAGTACTGACCTTTTTCCCGGTCATAGCCGATGTTGGCGATATGGTCGTCTGCCATATCCACGCCGGTGATGACCACATACCGCGGCCCGAGGTTTGCAAGCCTTAACAAAAGCCGTCTTGCTTCCTGCTGGCGCAGGGGTGCCGCCGGGTACTCTTCACCCAGAAGCAGCGCCGCTTCGGTCAGGTTCGGGGTAATGACGTCCGCCACCGCGACCAGCTCGCTCATCCGCGCGATCTGCTCGGAGGTCGAGGTGCGGTAGGGTTTGCCGTGGTCACCGAGAACCGGGTCGACAACTGCCAGTGCGTCCGGAAAGCTTTTGAAGTAGTCCAGGCAGATGTCCACCTGTTCGGACGACCCCAGCCAGCCGGTATAGATGCACTCAAATTCCAGCCCAAGCCGTTTGTAATGGCCAAGCGCCGGCTCCAGCATATCGGTCAGGTCCTTGACGACCACGTCTCCAAGCCCACCTGTGTGGGTCGATAAAACAGCGGTCGTGACAGGGCATACCTGCACCTTCATTACCGACAGTACCGGCAGTATCACCGTCAGCGAACACCGGCCGAAGCCGGACAGGTCATGGATCGCGGCAACCCGCGGCGGTCTTTGCAGCATAATCTTTCTCCTTTTATTTCCCACCGGGAGGTTCCGTTTCTCTGTGATTATTATTTTAGCAGAGTAAAGGAATGGTTTCAAATCGCGGAACGACGGCAGGATTTTTTCTGTATTTGTGCGGTTTATCCAAGGTGTATGATACCACGAATTTGTCTCTTTGGCAACTTTTGCGGTGGATTTGGTGCGTTCAGACGCCGGCTTGAGAGAGAATTTTGAGAATACACAGTTTTGTAAAGATGAATAGTATGTGGGTTGTGCAAAAGGTAAAAAGTTTTTTCCGTTGTTGCTGCCCATCTGCCTGCTTTCCCAAATCATTTGCATGAAAATACAAAAACCTGCGCTTTTTTCTTTACAAAAACCGTTTTTCGTGTTACAATATATCCGAACGCCTGATTAGGAGCACTTTTTAAACACGTTTCGTCCCATCTCCTCTATTGCAGGGACACCACCCGGGGTCACCCGGAAATCTCTGTGTCAGATGGACTTGGTCCTGCGTCGTTTGGGTGCACCAAACGGGCTGCATGGTTTGATGGGTTGATTCGGGTTTTGGCTGTGGGCTGTGTACGCCCGCCGTCAGGCTGGAAGTGACGGTTTTCTTCCGGTACGCCAAAGGTGGGATCGGGGTCTGTTTAAAGTTGGGGAACAGGCTTTCGTTTTCATCCGCGGCGGAAAGTCGGGAATCTGATCGGACAGCCGCGCGGTCGGATACGGCGCCGCCTTCCGCTGGCAAAGTGCACCCGTCAGAACGTCCAGATGACGGGCAGTTCAGCCTGTCGGCGGGTCACTGCCGATGGGATGAGCAGCTCGTTTATCTTTTTGGGGTGCTTTGTCTTCCCGTGAAAAAGCTTCAGAAAGCCTGCGCAAAGAGGTTTTCTGAAGCTTTTTTGGTTATATCAGACAGGAAGGGAAAGTGTTTGCCGGTACGATCAGGCAGATTCCGCCTCCATAATCCTTACGGGCTTTTCAGGTGCAGTTTCGGTTCCGTCGCCGCCGTCCTGATTGCCGCGCACCATCCGGTAGAGGATCAGGCTGGCGATAAAAAAGACAATGACTGTACCGGCGCTGATGATAAAGCTTAAGGTGTAGCTGCCGGTAAAGTCAAAGCTGTACCCGATGATCGCAAACCCGATTGCGCTGACAAAGGTGCCGACCGCTGTGATAATCCCGTACTTTTCCTGATAGCCGGAAGCCTTGTACACATCCAGCGAAAGGAGATTGGGAATCAGCGTCGCCGCCGCCATCGATACCCCGGAAAGCCCGGACGCAAAATACATCAGGTACAGGTTGATCTCCTCGCCGCCTGCAATCAGCAGGATATACGCTGTCCCGACAATTCCCATCGCAAGCCGCGACGTCCGCCAGATGTTCCATTTATCGGCAATCGCGCCTAGCAGGACCTTCCCGATGATGTTGCCGACCATCGCGCAGGAGGTCACCAGTGCCGATACCGTCAGGTCGTGCCCGACCGACTGGGCGTACCGCGCCATGTGGGAATAATACTGCGACGTCCACAGCGCGCAGG
>CALWWT010000045.1 GCA_944385325.1 uncultured Clostridia bacterium
ATGATCTGAAAGAGCTGCTCCGGATTCCGCTCGATCACCGCGCAATGATGGCTGGTGAAAAAGAACCTTATCCTCCCAAAGTCGCGCTGACGACCGGATTTGTCGGAACACCTTATCTCTGCCCGACATTGTCTAAATTCGGCGATCTGATGGATGCTTACAGCCTGCTGCTCAAAACCGATTATCCCAGCTGGCTGTATGAAGTCTCAATGGGTGCAACCACTGTCTGGGAGCGCTGGAACTCGGTGCTGCCGGATGGACATATCAGCGGAACCGGCATGAACTCGCTTAACCATTACGCGTATGGTTCGATTGTCGAGTGGATGTACCGGTATATGTGCGGTCTGAATGAGACTGCTCCCGGATTTAAGGCTGTACGTTTCCAGCCTTGTCCTGACCCTGAAAACCGTCTTGGAAAAGCACAGATGGTTTATAATTCCGCTGCCGGTGAGTATCGCTGCGGATGGGAAAAGACCGATTCGGGTTATGTTTATAACCTGACCGTTCCGTTTGACTGTGAGGCAGAAGTTGTTCTGCCTGGCGGTACCCGTCAGACTGTCGGTGCAGGAAGCTATCGGTTTGAGGAATAATCTGAAAGTCCTGTCATATCCAATATAAACCGTCAGGGGCATATCTGTAAAAAGGTATGCCCCTGACGGTTTTGGGATGGAATGATGTATTGCCTGAAAAGCTCTTTTTGTTTATCTGTTT
Source organism: uncultured Clostridia bacterium (assembly GCA_944385325.1). Classification (GTDB taxonomy): domain Bacteria; phylum Bacillota; class Clostridia; order Oscillospirales; family Ruminococcaceae; genus Faecivivens. Next base: position 712 of record CALWWT010000045.1, read on the forward strand.
TTATGATATAATATAAAATACATCTACAGCCAGTGCGTGTTATTAGAATGTGGACAATATTGCGATTGCGCCGCCGTAAGGAGGTATATTATGAGTAAGGTAATTTTCAGCTCATTCGGTCAGGCCATGCCGGAAAAAACAGTCGCTATCCCGAAATCTGCTTTTGCCGGACAGGAAACCAGTATTTACTGGTTGGGTGGCGGCGGTGCATTTATCTGCTGTCATGGGACAAATATTATGATTGATCCGGTTCTGGAAGGGTTTGATATGCCTCTGCTCAGAGAGGCTCCAATCACTCCCGGAGAGGTACCAGGGCTGGATGCCGTTCTCATTACTCATGTGGACAATGACCATTTCAGCCGTCCGACCTGCCTGGATCTGGCAGCTGTTTGTAAAAGCTATCATGCGCCCCGTTACCTTTGCAGTGTCATGTCAGAGATGGGACTGCCTGCATACGGACATGATATTGGGGAGACGTTTACTGTTGGAACAGTGAAGATAACCCTTACGCCTGCACTGCACAACTGGCAAAATGGCGTACCGGAGTATGATTACCGACAGTGGCTGCCGGAGGATGGCTGCGGATACAAACTGGAAACACCGGATGGGAGTATCTGGCTGCCGGGAGATTCCCGGCTTTTGCCGGAACAGCTTTCTCAGCGGGCACCGGACGCAATACTTTTTGATTTTTCGGATAATGACTGGCATATCACATTTGAAGGCGCGGTCACCCTTGCAAACGCCTATCCGGATGCGCAGCTTATCTGTATTCACTGGGGAACGGTAGACGCTGCTGAAATGAGCCCGTTCAATGGAAACCCTGAAAAACTGATGGACAGAGTGATTCATCCGCAGCGGATAAAAGTTCTCTGTCCCGGAGAAGAATTTAAATTGTAAACAGCTCCTGACAATATTTCACATCTGACTGAAAAACACGCCGGCTGCCCACACATGGGACAACCGGCGTGTTTTTGCCATATCAGGCCAGTTCACGGAAAGTTTCTCTGACCGCTTCAAGGGTGTGTTCAATATCTGCGCCGGTATGCGCGCAGGAGATAAACATCGCTTCAAACTGAGCGGGTGCCAGATAGATGCCGCGTCTGAGCATCTTTTCAAAATAAGAAGCATATTTGCTAAGGTCACTCTTGGCCGCGTCCGAGAAAGACTGAACCGTATCCGGCGTGAAAAAGGGTGCAACCAGGCTGCCGACCTGATTGATGCGGATTTTTCCGCCCGTTTCCTCGGCCGCTTTGCGCATTCCGTCTGCCAGATGGTCAGCTTTCCGGGCAATGTCGGTATAAACTTCCGGATGGGTATTCAGGTAGTTCAGTTGGGCAAGCCCGGCTGCCATCGCGACAGGGTTGCCGGAAAGGGTGCCGGCCTGATAAACAGGACCGCAGGGCGCAATCTGCTGCATCAGCTCGCGGCTGCCGCAGTAAGCGCCGACCGGCATACCGCCGCCGATGATTTTTCCGAATGTGACGATATCCGCTTTGACGCCGAAATATTCCTGTGCACCGCCTTTTGCAAGCCTGAATCCGGTGATGACCTCGTCAAAAATCAACAGTGCGCCTTCCTGGTCACAGATCTTGCGCAGCCCTTCCAGAAAACCTTTATTCGGACCGACGACACCCATATTGGCTGCAACCGGCTCGACAATGACACAGGCAACCTGTCCGGGATAACGGTCAAACAGCTGCTGCACACTTTCCAGATCGTTGTAACGGGCGGTCAGCGTATCCTTTGCCGTATCTGCCGGAACGCCTGCCGAACTCGGGCGTCCGCCTTCTGCTACAGCGGAAGAACCGGCTTTGACCAGCATTGCATCGCTGTGACCGTGGTAACAGCCTTCAAATTTAATGATCTTGTCTCTGCCGGTAGCACCTCTGGCAAGGCGCAGAGCAGACATGACCGCTTCGGTGCCGGAATTGACCATCCGCACCATCTCGATGCCCGGAACCATCTGAATCATCAGTTCCGCGATCTCCACCTCCCGTGCGGTGGATGCGCCGAAGGACAAGCCGTCCTGAACCGCTTTCTGGACCGCTTCACGGATGAGCGGATGGTTGTGTCCGAGAATCATCGGTCCCCAGGAACAGACATAGTCGATATATTTGTTTCCGTCCACATCCCAGATATACGCTCCGTCCGCTCTGGAAATAAAACGAGGGGTCATGCCGACCGCACGGTAAGCGCGAACCGGACTGTTGACGCCGCCGGGAAGAACTTTTTTTGCCCGTTCAAACAGTACCTCAGATCTATCCATTATCCAATATCTCCTTTTTGAATTGCCTCAGCCAGTTCCTTTGCGTAATAGGTAATCAGGATATTTGCACCTGCGCGGAAGACCGACAGAGCCGATTCACACATGATTCGGTATTCGTCGATCAGACCGGCTGCTGCTGCCGCTTTGATCATGGCGTATTCGCCCGAAACAGAATACGCCGCCATCGGTACATCAAATGCATCTGAACACTCCCGGATGATATCCAGATAGGAGAGTGCCGGTTTTACCATGATGATATCGGCGCCTTCCTCGACATCCAGCGCACATTCCTTGATAGCTTCCTTGCGGTTGTGCGGGTCCATCTGATAGCCTTTGCGGTCGCCGAAGGAGGGCGCCGAGCCGGCAGCCGAGCGGAAAGGTCCGTAAAAGGCGGAAGCGTATTTTGCCGAATATGCCATAATCGGAATATTCGCAAAACCTTCTCTGTCCAGTGTATTGCGGATAGCGGCAACCCGTCCGTCCATCATGTCCGAAGGCGCAACCATGTCGGCGCCTGCCTGTGCGTGAGAAAGGGCAACCTTGCTCAGCAGTTCCAGTGTGGCATCGTTATCTACCTTATGTCCGCACAGTGCACCACAGTGACCGTGGTCGGTATATTCACACATACAGACGTCGGTAATGACGTAAAAATCCGGGAACGCGGCTTTGATTTTACGGATGGCTTTCTGAATAACGCCGTCCGGGTCCCATGCGGAAGAACCAAGCGCGTCTTTATGCGCCGGAATTCCGAACAGGATGCAGCTGTGCACACCGGCAGCGATGCATTCCGCAATCGCCTCTTCCACAGTGTCCAAGCCATACTGGTACTGACCCGGCAGAGATTCGATCGGGCGTTTGCCCGACAGCATTTCATCGACAAAAATCGGGTAAATGAGGCTGTCAGCCGAAAGCCTTGTCTCCCGGCAGATACGGCGGATAGCGTCTCCATCCCGCAGACGGCGCGGCCTGTGTATTAGTTCCATAATCATTCTCCTTCCACAATTCTTTCAATCAATGCGTCAATCGTCGCTTTTTTGGCGGTGATGGTGGCAAAACCTATTTTTTTTGCTTCTGCTTCGGTCTGAACACCAATTCAGGCGGCGGTTATACCGGAATAATCGGTATCCGTTCCCATCGCCGCGATAAATCCTTTTACAGTGGACGCACTGGTAAAGGCGGCGACCGAACCCGGTGTCAGCAGCTGTTTTACCTGTTCCGGGTCATAGTGAATGTATTCGGTATCATAACACCGGACGTCGTTATATTCAACTCCGTTTTTATCCAGCTGCTCGGTCAATGCGGGCGTGCCCATTTTAGCGCGGAGAATCAGAACTTTTCCGGACGGATGCTGCGCACAAATCGCTTTTCCGAGATGTTCGCCATCGTAAGTTTCCGGAATCAGGTCGGCGCGCAGCCCATGATTTTGCAGTTCGCGTCCGGTGCCCGTTCCAATTGCTGCCAGCCTGATCTGTCCCAGCGCCCGGACGTCTTTTCCGATGCTTTGCAGGTATCCCATCAGCGTCTTCACACCGGCAGGACTGGTAAATACCAGCCATTCATATCCGGCTATTTCTGCAACCGCCTGTTCCATCTCCGGACAGGGGATGATCGGTTTTGTTTCAATGCAGGGCAGCTCGGCAACGTCGGCTCCAAGTGCACGCAGTCCGTCCGACAGCCGTCCGGCACGTTCTTTTGGACGGGTCACAATTACCCGTCTGCCTTTGAGCGGCAGCCGGTCAAACCAGTTAAACTGACCGGCAAAGGTGCAAACCTTGCCGACGATGATGATGGCAGGACTTTTGACCATCTGTTCCTTTGCCGTCTGCGGCAGTAAGGAAAGGGGAGCGGTAATGGTACGCTGGGCAGAAGTCGTTCCTTTTTCGATAACAGCGGACGGCATGTCAGGGTCCATTCCAGCTTCTATCAGTCCGCGGCAGATGTCCGAAAGAGCGCTGACACCCATCAGAAAGACAAGGGTACCACCCGTTTTGACCAGTGCGCCAAAATGAATATCCAGCGGTTTTCCAGCCCGCTGGTGTCCGGTAATGATATGCAGCGAGGAGGTAAAATCCCGGTGGGTGACCGGAATGCCTGCATAAGCAGGAACCGCGATGGCAGATGTAATACCGGGAATTTCTTCAAATGGAACACCATGTTCTGCCAGCAGTTCCAGTTCTTCTCCGCCTCTTCCAAACATGAACGGGTCTCCGCCTTTCAGACGGACAACCACTTTGCCTTCCAGTGCTTTTTGGAGCAGAATCCGGTTGATCTGCTCCTGCGGGACCTTATGGTGAGAAGCTTCCTTTCCGACATCGATCCGCTCGGCATCCGCCGGGATCATGCCCAGAATCGCCTGGCTGACCAGACGGTCAAAAACAACCGTTTCAGCCGACTGGATGGCTTTTTGTCCCTTGATGGTCAATAGCCCGGGATCTCCGGGACCGGCTCCGACCAGAACGACTTTCCCAGTTTTCATTGGTATTTCCTCCTCATCTGCTCCGCAAGCCTTGCACCCAGCAGTTCGCCTTCCGACCTGTGACCGGAAATTGTCTCAAAATACAGCTGCTGATTCTGTGTAACATACATTCCCTTGAGCGTGATACTGTCACCCGATACGGTGGCATAAGCCGCCACCGGCGAAGAACAGCCGCCGTCCAGCGTCCGGACAAACGCTCTTTCTGCCAAAAGACAGTCGCGTCCGTCTGCATCGGCAAACCCATCAAGACAGGATGTGTCCACGCCCTCTCTTGCCTGGACCGCAAGGA
>CALWWT010000046.1 GCA_944385325.1 uncultured Clostridia bacterium
GGCTCTTTGTCAATAGTTGGGGTAAACTTTTTCAATTTGACACTGAAATGAAGTGGAAAACTTTATAGTAGGTCCAGGGCGGATGGTTCGCGCAGCGAACCGTGCCCTGGGCGCGCTTTGCGCGCAACCTTCCCCAAAAAATCTAGCCATTGCCGCAGATTGTGCGGCAATGGCGGTTTGCTTATCCCAACTTTTATGATAGAACCTTTTTTATTTACTGCTGAATGGTGTTCGGTAAAAGGAAGGAACTGAATATGTCTGTTTTTGGAATTTACAAAATGGCTGCACTCTCGCCGAGAGTAACGGTCGCGTCTCCTGAAAAAAACGCGGATACGGCACTTACCATGCTCCATGAAGCTGCTGCAAAGGGAGTTGGGCTTGCGGTACTGCCGGAGCTGCATCTGTCGGCGTATACCTGTGCGGATCTGTTCCACCAGGACGCGCTGATTTACGGTTGTGAAAAAGCACTTGCACGGATGCTGGCGGAGACTGAAAAACTGTCGATGGTCTGGGTATGCGGACTGCCGGTAAGGGTAGGATGCGCACTGTATAACTGTGCCGCTGTCTGCCAGTTTGGGAAAATTCTGGGTATTGTCCCGAAAACCTATCTGCCCAACTATCAGGAATATTATGAAAAACGCTGGTTTGCTTCCGGAGCCACACTGCCGGAAGGTCTGACTGTGCGGCTTGCCGGTCAGGATGTCCCGATGGGCAGTATGCTATTCCGGTTCGGTGAAATGGTGCTGGGAATCGAGCTGTGCGAGGATGTTTGGGTGCCGGTTCCTCCGGGAAGCCTGTTGTGTCTTGCCGGTGCAAATGTAATCGCCAACCTGTCGGCATCCAACGAGCTGGTTGCCAAAAATGACTACCGCCGTTCACTGGTTGAACGGCAGTCGGGCGGATGCATTGCCGGATACATTTATGCTTCGGCTGGCGTCGGCGAATCGACGACCGATATGGTCTTTTCGGGCGCTTGTACAATTGCTGAAAACGGCGGTATCCTCGCGGAAAATAAACGCTTTGAAGAGTATGGCAGCATGGTTACCGGGTGCATCGATGTCCAGAAGCTGATGGCGGAACGAAGAAAGAACGGTTCCTTCCATGATAATGCGGTACAGATGGGCGTTTCCGTCAAACAGCTGCCGGTCGTCATCGGTGAGGAGCCGGAACTGAAAGAAAGCGATATCGACCGCAGATGGAACCCGACACCATTTATTCCCGATACGCCCGAAACGATGGAAATCCGCTGCCGGGAAATCTTTTCGATTCAGTCCTGCGGTCTGGCAAAACGCCTTTCCCATACAGGGCTGAAAAAAGCGGTCATTGGTATTTCGGGAGGTCTTGACTCGACACTTGCACTGCTGGTTGCAGCTGAAGCAATGAAACGGCTGCATCTGCCTGCTGAGAATATTCTGGCGGTTACGATGCCTGGTTTCGGAACAACCGACCGCACCTATCATAATGCACTCGAATTGATTGCATCGCTCGGTGCGACGCTGATGGAGGTGGATATCCGTCCGGCATGTATCCAGCATATGAAGGATATCGGTCAGGACCCGAATCTGCATGATATCACCTATGAAAATACCCAGGCAAGACAGCGCACCTATATCCTGATGGACCTTGCCAATAAAAACGGCGGCATTCTGGTTGGAACAGGTGACCTGTCTGAACTGGCGATGGGCTGGTGCACCTATAACGGCGACCATATGAGCATGTACGGCGTCAACGCGTCGGTTCCGAAAACGCTGGTTCGCCATCTGGTCGGTTATGTCGCGTCGGTCTCGGATGAGCGGACGAAAACCGTTCTGGAAGATGTACTGGATACGCCGGTTTCTCCTGAGCTGCTGCCGCCGGATGCAAACGGTGAGATCAAACAGAAGACAGAAGATACAATCGGACCGTATGAACTGCACGACTTTTTCCTGTACCATTTTATGCGGTTTGGCTGTGAGCGGGAAAAACTGCGGTTTCTGGCGCTGCGTGCGTTTGAAGGACGGTATGATGGAGCGACTGTCGAAAAATGGCTTGCGGCATTCTACCGGCGGTTCTTTATCAGCCAGTTCAAGCGCAGCTGTGTGCCGGATTCTCCGAAAGTCGGTTCGGTCAGCCTGTCGCCGCGCGGTGACTGGCGGATGCCGTCGGATGCCGACAGAAGCGCGTGGGAAATTTGAAATAACGGCGGATTTTGATTGAAGAAGGGCGGCGTAAACGAATGAAAAGAATCTGGATTTGTATTGCAGTGGCTGCATTGCTGCTCGCTTCCTGTAGGAGTGCCGGAAATGAAGTTGACAGTTCTGCGTCTGGAACGTCGGTTTCACAGCCGGATACTGAAAGTGAATCTTCTGAAACGGAAGCTTCCGAGCCGGAACAGTCGTCTTTACCGGACGAATCTTCCGAAACAGCAGAACAGGATTCTGATTCGGATATCCTGTTTGCGTTGGAAGAAGGTACCCGAATTGACCGGATGTACCGGACACCGGAAGGGAATTTTGCGGCAGAAGTGGCGCGCGATGACCAGGTGGTATTGATGCTGCTGTCACCGGATGGCGAACTGCTCAAAGAACAGCTGGTTGAGGGAAGGACGCTGCTGCGTGAACCGGATGGATTCAGCCTGCTGGAATCAGGGGACTATTTTACCTTTGAGCTGGAAGAATGTACGGCAGATGAGGCCGGTTCCTCTGCGGATGAGAATGAATTTCATTATTCAGAGGATGGAAAGTATCTTCAGCTGGTTTTGGAGGACGGAACGATTCTGAATGCCTGTGAAACCAGTGCCCAGTCTTATGATGAGATTGAAAGCGGTAATGTCCAGTTTGCTTGCAGAAATATCGGTGATTACAGCTGTTTCAGCGGATTTCGGAATGATGGGCTGTGCGGCTGTTATGACAATGAGTCGGGAGAATGGCAATACTTCAATATCGATAACGGATTTGTACCGTGCGGTTTATTGGACGGTGTTCTGACCGGATGCGGACAGTGGATGGAAGGTGGACAGTACCCGTCTGATACCTCACTCAGCCGGTTTGACCCACAAACGGGTGAACTGGAAAGCCTGCCGCTTCCGCTGGATGTCTGGCCGACGACAGAATTTGGAGATGGGCGGTACTATCTTTTTACAGCCGGTTTCTATGATACGAACGGTGAACTCAATTCCCGTTTAATGGAACAGTTCCCGGGTCTTAATGGATATGAATCGGAGGAAGCGTCTCTACTGCTGGTGTATGATGCGGTGCAGCTTATACCGGTCGGGTATCTGTATCATCCGGAACGGACAGAATATTTTTATGTGCTGGCTGATGGCAGCAGCTGTTATGTATGGGATACCGAATCCACTGAAACCGGCAGCCGGGCTGTTGTGCATCAGATCCCGCTGACACCGCCTGACCAGCAGCCGAACATCGGATAATATCCGCATAAATCGAAAACCCTGTTGCCGATTGACAACAGGGTTTATCTTATATGGAAAAGTTATTTCATATTTGCCAGCCGGCTGCTAAAGATTTTTTTCAGGAAGAAAAGGCTGACCGCAAGGCTCATCAGTTCCGCGATCGGGAAGGAAATCCATACCAGTTCCAGATTGCCGGTCAGGCTCATCAGCCAGGCAACCGGAATCAGCACCACCAGCTGACGCATGACCGAAACGACCAGGCTGTAAACACCGTTGCCCAGTGCCTGGAAGACCGAACCTGCACAGATGCAGATACCGCAGATCAGGAAGTTCAGACCCATCGTTCTCAGCGCCGGAATGCCCATCGCCAGCATATTGTCAGAAGCGCTGAATAACTTCAGCATCAGCTGGGGAAGGAACAAAAATGCCATGGTAACAATTACCAGGAAGATTTCCGCGGAAATCATGCTGTATTTGACCGTCTGGTCGATACGGCTGCGTTTGCGTGCACCATAGTTGAAAGCGACGATCGGGATCATTGCGTTTGACAGACCGATGACCGGCATGATTGCGAAACTCTGAAGTTTGTAGTAAACACCAAATACTGCGGTAGCAGTGGAGGTAAAGCCCATCAGGATCATATTCATTGCCATATTCATGATCGAACCAACCGACTGCATTGCAATCGAAGGGATACCAACACGGTAAATTTCAGCAATAATGCGTTTCTCCGGACGGTATTTAGGGCTGATGGTCAGCGTTTTATTGAGACGGATGTTCATGAACAGACCAAGACAGCAGGCGAGAACCTGTCCGATGACCGTTGCAAGAGCTGCACCTGCTACGCCCATTTTGGGGAATCCAACCAGACCGAAAATCATGATCGGGTCAAGAATAATATTGGTAATAGCGCCTGCCATCTGGGTGATCATTGACAAATGCGCCTGACCGGTCGCCTGCAAAAGCCGTTCAAAAATGATCTGACCGAAACATCCGAATGAACCGATGCAGCAGATGCTGATGTAGGTTGCACCGGCAGAAATGATTTCCGGGTCACTTGTCTGAATGGCAAAGAAGGGGCGGCTTCCAAAAATACCAAAAATGACAAAAACGATCATTGTCATAAAGGACAGGAAGATACCATTGTTGGCAGCGCGGTTAGCCTGATCAATGTTGCCTTCACCCAGGCTGCGGGAAAGCAGGGAATTGACACCAACGCCCATGCCGCTGACGGCAGCGATCATGAAGTTCTGAACCGGGAAAGCCATCGAAACAGCGGTCAGAGCGGCTTCATTGATCTGCGCGACGAAAATTGAATCGACAATGTTGTAAAGGGCCTGTACCAGCATTGAGAGAACCATTGGAAGTCCCATGGATAACAGAAGCTTTCCGACCGGCATCACGCCCATTTTGTTCTGCTGAGGTTCAGCAGCCGCAGTTTGTGCCATATAAACATCCTTTCTTGTTAGTTATGCTGGGTGAGAACCAGCTGGCTATTTGTGCAGAATACATTATATAGCATAATATATATTTCGTCAACAGAAAATTTCCAAGTTGGACGTATAATGACTAAATTTTGTAAAGTCTACCATTTTTGGATATAAATAAAAAAAAATACTGGTTTGCTCGACGAAGATGATTTTTTTAAAAAATTGCGAAAAAAAGCTTGACAAAACAGATTCCCGGTGGTATAATACCAAGTGTTGTGAGCCACTAGCTCAGTTGGCAGAGCATTTGACTTTTAATCAAAGGGTCCGGAGTTCGAGCCTCCGGTGGCTCACCAAGTTAAGGTGCCGCAGGTGAAAACCTGCGGCATTTTTCTTTTTCTTCGATATCAAGGAGGATACGAGATGTTTTATTTGGTTCGCCATGGCCAAACTGACTATTCAATGAGAAACAACAAGATTTATCAGGGGTTTGGTGTCAATCTTGCGCCGTTGTCCGAAACGGGTGTACAGCAAATCTGTGAAACAGCAAAGGATATCCGGCTGAAAGGAACTGAGCTTATTTTGAGTTCGCCGTATACCAGAGCTTTGCAGACTGCTGCGATTCTTTCCAAAGAACTGGGCGCTCCGATTGTTGTGGAAACAGATTTGCATGAATGGCTTGCAGATAAGGCGTATACCTATCTGGATGATGAAACGGCTGAAAAGAATTATCAGGAATATATAAGGCAAAACGGCTGCTGCCAGGATGGAACTGAACCGGTATGGGAAAGTGCAGAAATGATGCGTGAACGGGTTATGGCTGTTTTGAATAAATACCGTAATTATCATAAGGTGGTTATCGCGTGTCATGGTATGATGATGCAGGCTCTTACGGGTGGAAAACATCCCAATAACGGCGAGATCGTGCAATGGGAATAATATAAATCAGGAAAGGGTGTATAGAAATGAAGATTTTGTTTGTCTGTCATGGAAATATCTGCCGTAGTCCGATGGCTGAATATATTATGAAAGATCTTGTTAAAAAAGCAGGACTGGAAGATCAGTTTCAGATTTCTTCCGCAGCGACCAGCCGAGAAGAAATTGGGAATCCGGTTTATTCGCCAGCACGTCGCAAACTGGCTGAACATGGTATCGGCTGTAATGGTCATGCCGCGCGCCAGCTGGTTGGCAGTGACTATGAACGTTTTGAACTGCTGATCGGGATGGACCATGCCAACATCAGAAATATGCAGCGGATTTGTGGCGGAGATCCCGATGGGAAAATTCATCTGCTGATGGAATATGCCGGTAAGCCTGGAAAGGAAGTTTCCGATCCTTGGTATACCGATGATTTTGAAACGGCTTGGCAGGACATTTTTGCTGGATGTAATGGTGTACTCGCTGAATTATTGGGTAAATAATCTATGGATTTGTTGTAAAATGATATAAAAGCAGAATATTTTTTTTACAAAAGTAGAAATTACGACAAAATGCGATTTTGGATGTTGACATTTGCTTTTAGCTGTGGTATTATAGCAAAGCTGTCGCGTGAGACGAAAGTCGAGACGCCGACAACGAAGCTTGAAAATTGTATCAGACGTCAAACGTATGGCAGGAACTTTATGAAGAGTGCCAAACTTTTTCAAAAAACTTCAAAAAAATACTTGACAAACGGGAAACGGTGTGGTACAATAAATAAGCTGTCACCGAGAGCAACTCGGATGAAAGAACGAGAGCGAAACGGCTGACAAAAAGGAAACTTGAAAATTAAACAGTATCGAATATGCGAATGAACGAAAACCCGGATT
>CALWWT010000047.1 GCA_944385325.1 uncultured Clostridia bacterium
ATCCCGTGGCTGAAGGAAAACTACGATAACCCCGAGGTTATCTGCGTTTCCGGCAACGTCGGTCAGGACGCTGAACTGGAAGGTCTTGAGGAAAGAGCCAAAAAGACCGGCGCTTCCAAGCTGTACATCGAGGATATCCAGAAAGAGTTTGTTGAAGACTATGTCTTCCCGACCCTCAAAGCCGGCGCTGTTTACGAAAACAAGTACCTGCTGGGCACTTCCTTTGCAAGACCCGTTATCGCAAAACGGATCGTTGAGATCGCAAAGGCTGAGGGCGCTGACGCCATCTGCCACGGCTGCACCGGTAAGGGCAACGACCAGGTCCGTTTTGAGCTGACCATCAAGGCTCTGGCGCCGACCATGAAGATCATCGCTCCCTGGAGAGAATGGTCCATCAAGTCCAGAGATGAGGAAATTGACTACGCTGAGGCACACGATATCCCCCTCAAGATCAACCGGGAAACCAACTACTCCAAGGATATGAACCTGTGGCATCTGTCCCACGAAGGTCTTGATCTGGAAGACCCTGCAAACGAGCCGCAGTACAACAAACCCGGCTTCCTCGAACTGGGCGTTTCTCCTGAAATGGCTCCCGATAAGCCCACCTACATCACCCTTCACTTTGAAAAAGGCGTTCCTACTGCTCTGGATGGTGTCGAGATGGACGGCGTAACCCTGATCAAGACGCTGAACAAGATCGGCGGCGAAAATGGCATCGGTCTGGCTGACCTGGTTGAAAACCGTCTGGTCGGCATGAAGTCCAGAGGCGTTTATGAGACTCCCGGCGGAACCATCCTCTACCACGCACATGACGTGCTGGAAACCATCTGCCTGGACAAGGAAACCCAGCACTATAAACAGCAGATCGCCCTCAAGTTCGCAGATCTGGTCTACAATGGACAGTGGTTCACTCCTCTGAGAGAGGCACTTTCCGCATTCGTTGACAAGACCTCCGAAACTGTTACCGGCGATGTCAAACTCAAGCTCTACAAAGGCAACATCATCAACGCCGGCGTTACCTCTCCCTACACCCTGTACGATGAGGAAGTCGCAACCTTCTCGGAAGACCATGTCTACAACCAGAAGGATGCAGGCGGATTCATCAACCTGTTCGGTCTGCCGATCCAGGTCAAGGCAATGCTGGATGAAAAACGCGGCAAATAAACAAATACAGGTTAAGCGGTCAATCTGATTTTCTGCTTCCAAATTAGATAAGGGAGGCGTTTGCGGACGTCTCCCTTACATTATTTTAAGATTCTATTCTGGGGTTATGACCGTCCGGAATGCCGGTTATAACCCCAAAATGGAAACTACAGAAACGATACTTCACAACAGTAAGGATGGTTTATTTTTATGGCTAAAATGTGGGCAGGACGGTTTACCAAAGAAACCGACCAGGGCGTAAATGACTTTAACTCCTCGATTTCTTTTGACGCACGGATGTACCGTCATGATATCACCGGTTCGATTGCGCACGCGACCATGCTGGCACATCAGGGCATTATCTCCCAGGCAGACGCCGACGCGATTATCGAAGGGCTTGGCAGCATCCGCGAGGATATCGAAAACGGCAGCTTGCAGTTTGACCCGCAGGCGGAAGATATCCATATGTTCATCGAAGCCGAACTGACCTCCCGTATCGGCGACGCTGGCAAGCGGCTCCATACCGCACGCAGCCGCAACGACCAGGTCGCACTGGATATCCGGCTGATGCTGCGGGATGAGGTGGACGAAATCAAGGCGCTGACAGTCACGCTGATCAAGACGTTGTGCGATATGGCGCTTCAAAATACCGAGACGATCATGCCGGGATATACCCATTTGCAGCGTGCGCAGCCGATCACCTTCGCGCAGCACCTGATGGCATATGCAAGCATGTTTATCCGTGACCTCGGAAGGCTTGGCGACCTGAAAAAGCGGATGAACTTCTGTCCGCTGGGAAGCGGCGCACTGGCTGGCACCACCTACCCGATCGACCGTGAAATGACCGCTTCGCTGCTTGGGTTCACGGCTCCGGTCATGAATACGCTGGACGGCGTATCCGACCGTGACTTCTGCATCGAGCTGGCAAGCGCGATCTCGCTGATCATGATGCACCTTTCGAGATTCTCGGAAGAAGTGATTCTCTGGTGCAGCTGGGAATTCAAGTTCATTGAACTGGACGACGCCTTTGCGACTGGCTCTTCCATCATGCCGCAGAAGAAAAACCCGGATGTTGCGGAACTGGTCAGAGGCAAAACCGGAAGGGTTTACGGCGACCTTGTAACGCTGCTGTCGATGATGAAATCGCTGCCGCTGGCTTACAATAAGGATATGCAGGAAGATAAGGAAGCTATCTTCGACGCGGTCGATACCGTCAAGCTCTGCCTGTCGACCTTTGAGCCGATGCTGCGCACCGCGACTGTTCTTGGCGACAATATGCGCGCCGCTGCCGCGAAAGGCTTTATCAACGCGACCGACTGCGCCGACTATCTGACGAAAAAAGGTGTTCCCTTCCGGGATGCTTACAAAATCACCGGTCAGCTGGTCGGGGCCTGTGTCCAGAAAGGGCTGACGCTGGAAACGCTGCCGCTGTCGGATTATCAGGCGCTCTCGCCGGTCTTTGAAGAAGACGTCTATCAGGCAATCGACCTTACTGCCTGTGCGTTCAGCCGCGACTGCACCGGCGGTCCGGCAAAAGAAACGGTGGAAGAACAGATCCGTTGGGCACTTTTCCAGCTTGACCAGTTGGACTAAAAAGGGTATACTATCATTTGGTAAACAATAAAGGAAGAAGAGAGAGTATGAAAACCAGGATTTTTATCGACGGCAGCGAGGGTACCACCGGGCTGCGCATCCATGAACGGATCTCGGTTCGGGATGATATCGAGCTGCTGACCATCGACCCTGAAAAGCGCAAAGACCCTGACGAACGCAAAAAACTGATCAATGCGTCTGACATTACCTTCCTCTGCCTGCCGGATGCTGCCGCTGTCGAAGCGGCCGCGATGGCAGAAGGCAAGGTGCGGATCATCGACGCTTCGACCGCCCACCGGACGCTGCCGGGATGGAACTATGGGTTCCCCGAGCTGTCTCCCGCATTCCGGGAAGGCATTAAAAACGGCAATCGTGTCGCGGTGCCGGGATGCCATGCGAGTGGATTTATCGCCTGCGTCTATCCGCTGATCAAAAGCGGCATGATGGATGCCGGTTATCCGGTATCCGCCTTTTCGCTGACCGGATACAGCGGCGGCGGCAAAAAAATGATTGCGCAGTATGAAGAAAAAGAACGCTCTTCCCTGCTGGACGCTCCGAGAGAATACGCAATGAGCCAGCAGCACAAGCATCTCAAAGAAATGAAAGCGATTCCCGGACTGGCGGCTGAACCGCTGTTTACCCCGATCGTTGCCGACTATTATTCCGGGATGGTCGTTTCTGTCCCGCTGTATACCGCGATGCTCAGCGGTAAACCCGGCGTGAAGGATATCTGGGAACTGTTTAGCGGCTACTATACCAGCGGACTGGTACAGGTCGCTCCGTTCGGCGCAGAGGCTGAGGACGGCGGCTTTATGGCAGGAAACAAGCTTTCCGGCTGGGACGGCATGAAAATCTATGTCACCGGCAATGACGACCGGGTGATGGTCAACGCGGTGTTTGACAACCTTGGAAAAGGCGCGTCCGGTGCTGCAATCCAGTGCTTCAATATCATGACCGGTGCGCCGGAAGGATATGGACTGAATCTGTAATCGGTATTTTCGCTTGAAATAAAGGAGTTTATGACATGTTGGTTCAATTTGAAGGATATTCGTTTGTCGATGGCGGCGTTGTCGCTGCAAATGGCTTCCAGGCTGCCGGCGTCCACTGCGGCATCCGCAAGAATAAAACAAAAAAAGACCTCTCACTGCTGGTTGCCGACGGACCGGTCCCGACCGCTGCCGTCTATACCCAGAATAAGGTAAAAGGTGCCCCGATCGCTGTAACCAAAGCACATATCGCGGACGGATACGCACAGGCAATTATCGTCAACTCGGGCATCGCCAACACCTGCAACGCTGACGGCATCGAAAAGGCTGAGGGGATGGCAAAAATCGCCGCCAGTCAGCTGGGTATCAAGCCGGAAGACGTTGTCGTCGGTTCGACCGGCGTCATCGGTCAGCCGCTGCCGCTCGAACCGATTCAGAACAGCATTGCCGGTCTGGCAGCTGAACTCTCCAGCAGTCCGGAAGGCGGTCTGCACTTTGAAGAAGGCATCATGACCACCGACACCCAGCCCAAACAGGTAGCAGTTGAATTTGACCTTGCCGGTAAAAAGTGCAGAATCGGCGGCTGTGCAAAAGGTTCGGGCATGATTCATCCGAATATGGCAACCATGCTCTGCTTCCTGACGACCGACGCCGCGATCACCCCTGAACTGCTCCAGACAGCACTCCGTAAGGTCGTGGACGATACCTTCAATATGGTCAGCGTAGACGGCGACACCTCCACTAACGACACCTGCTGCATCATGGCTTCCGGCGCTGCCGGCAATAAGGTGATCGACCGGCAGAACGAGGACTTCTCCCAGTTTGTCAATGCGCTGTATGTGGTGCTGATGAACCTGTCGAGAATGATCGCGGCAGACGGCGAAGGCGCAACCCGTCTGGTCGAATGCACCGTATCCGGCGCACGCAGCAAGGAACAGGCAAGAGTCATCGCAAAATCGGTTATCTGCTCGTCGCTGATGAAGACCGCGATCTTCGGCGCCGATGCCAACTGGGGACGCGCACTGTGCGCGATCGGTTATGCACCGGTAGATGTTGACGTAGATAAA
Source organism: uncultured Clostridia bacterium (assembly GCA_944385325.1). Taxonomy (GTDB): domain Bacteria; phylum Bacillota; class Clostridia; order Oscillospirales; family Ruminococcaceae; genus Faecivivens. The sequence goes on from CALWWT010000047.1 coordinate 4,790, forward strand.
ATTGATATGTCGTTTGCTTCGTCGGCAGGCGTTTTGCCGGTATGTGAAGCAGGTGCCGGCATTCCTTTCTCGGAGGAGATCGCAAAGGAAATCCTCTCCCAGTCGGAGGTCAAGCTGCTGATCGACCTCAACGACGGCGAAGAACAGGCAATTGCATGGGGCTGTGACCTCACTTATGATTACGTCCGTATCAACGGCGACTACCGCACCTGATGGTTCGAAAGGAAGGCTTACAGACCGATGGAAAAGATTGACAATTTAATTAAGGCGCAGGTGCTCAACCAGGCGCTTCCTTATATCCAGAAATACCATGATAAAATCGTCGTCGTCAA
>CALWWT010000048.1 GCA_944385325.1 uncultured Clostridia bacterium
AAAATTATATTGGTTACTTTCAAATTTGGGAATATTGATCAATACTTGAATAAAACTTGAATAAAAAGGAGAATTATGATGATAAAACGACTTTGGATAGCGTGGCTGGCTGGTGTATTGGCATTATCTTTGGTAGCTTGCAGTCAGGCGACGGATTCCAGTCAGATTACTGAGGAATCAGTGGAGGTGTCATCTGTCGTAGGAAATGAATCTTTTGTACAATCATCAACGGAGGATTCATTAGATTTGGACGAGTCATCTATACCTGAGGCATCTGAAAACCAACAAAGTAAAGATCCTCTGAATGATCGCGATTTCGGATTAAAAAATGTTAAGATAGACTCCAGTGATCAGAATTTAACAGAAGAACAAAAATTGGTTCTTCAGTATTTTGATGATGACTATTTGTTTATTCCGGATTATGAATTTATTCGCAGATATCCGGATGTTTTTGAAAATGCTCAGGTTACAGTACGCGGTTCTGTTAGCCAGGTACTTTATGAAGATAACGAAAATTATGAATTATTGCTTTGGTGCAACGTGTTGTCGTATGATAAAGAATGGCTAGATCTTGAAGGTAAAGAAAATGAGATGATTCTGTTAAAAGGCAGAATTGGAAATAGTCGATATATTGAAAATGATGATATTCAGGTTTTCGGGCGATATAGCGGTGTACAGACTATTGATGTGAATGGTCAATCGATGGTTGTCCCCGTTGTGGAGGTAACCAATATCTGCACTGCTTACAGTTGGCGCGGGGCTACCTATGGAGCGGACAAGTTCGATTATGCATTTATCAAAGAAGTTGCAGAAATTATTTTTGGTAAAGATATTGAAATTCGGGAACCGATTGTAGGAACTGATATTACGGAAAACTATTCCCTGATGATGTCGAGTATGGGTCTAGATGCTAGTATGTATATTGTTGAATTGGAAGACCAAAGTAATGCCAACTTTGTCAAATTTGCATTCAGTGATCAGGCCAATGTTCGAGAGCGTATTTTAGATGTTAAAGATATATTGGATGTAGCATCAGATGATAGAATAATCCGTTATGTGGAATTTTCTCCAGACTTTGAACATTATCTGCTGTTTACCTTTAACACTGGATTACAGACTCTCAAAATTGCGTATTATGATACAGAGTTTAATAAAATTTGGGAAAGAGAATTTGAAGAAACGACCAGTGCTTACTATGATTACACAGTCAGCAATATGTATCTGACAGCAAATAATAATTTGTATATTATTAATATGGAATCTGGTGAGGATACCTATGAGCCAACATATGTAGGTCTCAAAAACGAAATCCGAAAATTGGACGATGGAATTTTAATGATTTCAGACAGCAAATCAGATGGAATCATGAAATGTGCATTAAACGGAGAAATTATTTGGACAACCAATCTGACTGAAGATGTAGCCAGCGTAAATAGTGTTCAATGTATAGATAATAGAATTGTGGTTCATTACGAAACACAGGATTATGTTGATCACTTTGTTGTTATTGATAAGGACACTGGAACTTTGATTCAAGACGCAGTACCCGTAATGTAAAATGTTGGCTATAAACGACAAACTGCTCCCTGTTTCTAAAACGGGGAGCAGTTTTTTGGCAAGAATTTGACAAGAAACATATCTTGGAGATTAAAGTATGTTAACAATCGAAAGTTTCAATAGCCCGCAGGGTGATTGCGTCCATATTGTAATAACGGTATTCGGCGAGTCGGCCGAGCAGGGTCAGTCCGGGATATTTGTCTGCAAGCGCTTTGTAGCGCTCATACAGTGCCATATTTTCCGGGTTGATGATGGCATAATAGGGAATTTCACCCTCTGCGCCGGTATAGGGACGGGAATACTCTTTGACAATCGTTGTTTTCGGGAGCGTCTGGCCGGAAAAGTATTTAAATTCGGTAATGCGGGTAAAATCCTCGTCAACCGTATAGTTGACCGTGCCGCGAGGCTGGTACCATTCCTGGTCGATTGTTTCAAACTTAAAGTCCAGCGTCCGATAGGGGAGACGCCCGAACCGGCAGTCAAACAGCTCGTCCAGCGCGCCGGTGTAGATGACTTTTCCGTCAAAGGGAACGCCGTCAAACAGAATGTTTTCCTCAAAGCGCATCCGTTCACCGGCAGGCGTGCCGGTCAGGACGGTGATGTTGGGGTGGTCCAGCATCTTCTCCAACATAGCGGTATATCCGTCTTTGGGGATACCCTGCCATTTATCCTGGAAATAGCGGTCGTCGGTCGAAAGGAAGACCGGTACACGGGCAGTGGTTGCCGGGTCGATCTGTTCAGGCGATGTACCCCACTGCTTGACGGTATAATGGACAAAGACATGCTCATAAACATAGTCGGCAACCTTTTTAAGGTCTTCGTCTTCTTCCTGGCGAAGGGCGAGGATGCCGACCTTCTGCTCCCGGCCGAACCGTGCGCAGAGCTTTTCTTCCAGCCGTGCGCCCTCCTCTTCACCAAACGCAATCCGCAGGGAAGTGAGGTTAAAGGGGACCGGCATGACCGCATCGCTTCCCGGCAGGAAGCGGGCGACGACCCGGTGCTGGTAATCCCGCCACTTGGTAAAACGGGACAGGAAATCAAAAACCTTTTGAGAATTGGTATGAAAGATATGCGGGCCGTACTGGTGAATCAGAACACCTGCCTCATCCAGCCTATCATAGGCATTGCCGCCGATATGGGGGCGCTGTTCAAGGATTAAAACATTTTCACCCTTGTCCGCAAGCAGCCTTGCGGAGACTGCTCCGGCAAATCCGGCGCCGATGACGATGGTATCAACATGCATATTGGAAACTCCTTTTTTCAGTTATGTAATAACAAGCAGATACAACAGTTATATTATAGCGGAATTTGCAGAAAAAAGGAAGAGGGGTTTTGTGGTTCAAAGCAAACTGAACGGAAGAACAATGAAAAAAACTATATTTTTGATTAATTCGCAGAATCGTGCCAGGTTTTCCACAAATCAACATTCCGTTCCTTGACAAACTCTACGGAATAGTTATAATAATGGATATAGGTCGGCAGATGGCGCAAAATCTGCATGGACTTTATAGGAGTATGAAAAAAAGGATGTAACAAATGAAACTGATAACCTTCACCGTTCCCTGTTATAATTCTGCCGGATATATGAGCAAATGTATCGACAGTCTGTTAAAAGGTGGGGACGAGGTCGAGATTCTGATCATTGACGACGGTTCAAAGGATGATACGGGTGCGATCGCCGACAGGTATGAACGGGATTATCCCGGCATCTGCCGCGCGGTCCATCAGGAAAACGGCGGTCATGGCGAGGGCATCAATCAGGGGCTTGCACATGCGACCGGAAAATTTTTTAAGGTCGTGGATTCAGACGACTGGGTCAATGAGAATGCACTTGCCCGGGTATTGGATGCCATTCGTGCGATGGATTCAGCCGAAAAGGAGGCAGACCTGATCGTCTGCAACTATGTCTACGAGTATTCTGAGACAGGCACGACCCGTACCATCTGCTATAAAAATGTCTTTCCGGACGGAAAACTTGTCAGCTGGGATGAGACAGATCATTTTGGTGCGTCGCAGTATCTGACGCTGCATTCAGCGATTTATCGGACTGAGATCCTGCACCAATGCGGAAGGGTGCTTCCGAAACATATCTTTTATGAGGATAACCTGTTTGTTTATGATCCGTTGCCGCTGACGAAAAAGGTTTTGTATCTGAATGCGGACTTTTACCGGTATCTGATCGGACGTGAAGGACAGTCGGTTGCGGAAGCAACGATGGTCAAACGCTGGAGCCATCAGATGCTGGTCAGCAAGGAGATTTTTGCTTCCCATGACCTTCAGAAGCTGAAGAAGGAGAATCCCAAGCTTGCCCGCTATATGTATCATGAACTGGTGCTGATGATGACGATTGCCTCTATTTTCACCCGGCTGAATATGACGGATGAGGCGGAAGATGAGGTCAGAAAGATGTGGGCATATGCCCGTTCGATCAATCCGGCGGTTGCACGGAAGATCCGGTATTTTTCACTGGCGTCGTTTGTCAATTTTCCGGGAAAGGTCGGAAGACGGCTTTCCATTTTCTGTTATCGTTTTGCGCACAGGATTGTTGCCTTTAACTGAGTACATATTCTGCGTCTGTCTTTGAAAAAGGAGTTTGAGTTTATGCGGCTGATCCGCACTGTTCGTGACTGGATCCAAAGTCATAATTACTGTTTTGTCCTGTTGTATTTTTTCTTCTACATGACGGTATTTACGCTGGAAGAGCAGTACCTGCGTCCGGTTGTCATTGTACGCTGTCCGCTGGATGATTTGATCCCGTTCAACTCGCTGTTTGTGATCCCATATTTTGGCTGGTTTTTACTGGTACCTGCGGTGATTGGGTACTTTATGTTTACCAGCAAGGAAGAATTCCTTGATCTTTGCTTTATGCTCTTTACCGGCATGACCATCTGCCTTGCAATTTACGCGGTGGTGCCCAACGGCATCCATCTGCGTGAAATGATCACCGGGCATGATATCTGTTCCCAATTGGTCATTATGCTGCGTCAGGTGGACACCGCAACCAATGTCTGCCCGTCGATTCATGTATTTGCTACCCTTGGTGTACTGATGTCGGTGATGCGTTCGCCTCGGTTTGTTGGGAAACGGCTGCTGAAAGCGTTTCTGATCATCCTGTCGGTGCTGATCTGCCTGGCGACGGTATTTTTGAAACAGCATTCGGTCATTGACCTGTTCTGCGGAACAGCGCTCGCGGTCATTATGTACCACTGGACTTACCATTGCAACTGGCGCCGCGGCGCGGTAAAGACTCCGATTCGCGGACTTCTGTAAGTAATGTAAAATCCTCTCTGCCAAAAGCGGAGAGGATTTTTTCATGTCTGTTTGAAAAGTGACTGTAATAAACCCTGTTTGGGTTTGCATCCCGATTTCCGGTGTGGTATACTGAAACAGTACCTGTAGAAAATTTTAGACTGCCTGAAAGGAAGTAATGATTATGCTGGAGCAACTCAAAAGTATTGTTCGACGTGCCGGCGCCGTTATGCTGGACGCATCGGTCGCTGAGTCGGATATCACCGCAAAGGAAGGACATGCAAACTTTGTCACCGTTTATGATGTGGCGGTACAGCGGTTTTTGCGTGAGGAACTGACCGCATTGCTGCCGGATGCTGCGTTTTTGGGAGAGGAAGAGGATTGCCAGATCAGGGCTGGAAAAGGTTATACTTTTGTCGTCGATCCGATTGACGGGACCACAAATTTTATCTGCGGCTATCAGATGAGCGCAGTTTCGGTCGGTCTGGCGCTGGATGGGGATGTCGTGATGGGTGTCGTTTATAATCCTTTCCGGGATGAGATGTACTGGGCAGAAAAAGGAAAAGGCGCTTTCCTGAATGGAAAACGCCTTTTGGTCAGGGAAAGAGGGTTGAAAGACGGCGTGGTCTGTTTTGGAACCTCGCCCTATAACCCGGAATTAACCGACGCGACTTTTGCAATTCTTAAAAAAATCCTGCCGCATACGATGGATTTGCGCCGTCAGGGGAGCGCTGCGCTGGATATCTGCTATGTCGCCGCAAACCGCAACGTACTGTTTTTTGAGTGCATTCTTTCGCCCTGGGATTATGCCGCTGCAAGCTGCATCCTGCGGGAAGCAGGCGGTGAGCTGATGACGATGGACGGTTTGCCCGCAGACCTTAACGTCAAAACGTCCATTATGGCAGGAACCCATACCGCATTGAAGGAGTTTTTGCAGTTACGGTAATGTGTATTTACCGCTGCCATTTGTCGCAGAGTGCGTTGATCTGGTCGGCGAACTTGGCGAGATCCTTGTTTGCGACTCCTTCGTTTTGTTTGATGACCGCAACCAGCCGCTGACCGGCAGCCACCAGCCGTCCAAAAACGGTATTGGCACGGCTGGAAGCCTTGCTTTCCAGCTTTTCGACCCTTCTGGGCTGTGCTTTGACTTCCCAGCGTCCTTTGCTCAGGTCGAATACCGAGCCGCTGTAGGGTGCTTCCGCATCCAGCCCGAGACGGCTGCGCAGAGTGGAGGCAAACAGGTCGGAGGTCAGGTCTTCACCGTGAACAATAAATACCTTTTTGGGTTTTTCGGTAAAGGAGGAGATCCACCGGAGCAATCCTTCCCGGTCGGCATGACCGGAAATGCCGTCAATCCGGCAGATTCGCGCGGAAACATGGATTTCTTCACCGAACAGCTTGACATCCTTTGCTCCGTCCAGCAGGTTCCGTCCGAGGGTACCGACCGCCTGATAACCTGCGAATACAACAGTTGAGTCACTTCTCCAGAGGTTATGCTTGAGGTGATGCCGGATACGACCGGCATCACACATGCCGGAAGCGGACAGGATAACTTTTGGTGCGGGGTCTTCATTGATATGTTTGGATTCTTCGGATGTGATAGCCAGCCGCAATCCTTCAAACTGTAACGGGTTGATGCCGGCGTCCATTAGGGCGAGTGTTTCCTCGTCAAAGCATTCCCGTGTCTGCTCGTCAAAAATGCGGGTGGCTTCGATGGCAAGAGGAGAGTCCAGCCAGACTTCCATATTTTCAAATCCTTTTGCCATTTGATCGGCGCGTATTTTGCGCAGGAAGTAGAGCACTTCCTGTGTACGACCGACGGCAAAACAGGGAATGACGACATTGCCGCCGCGCGCGTAGGTTTCTTCGATGATTTCCGCGAGATTTTTTTCATAGTCCGGCTTCGGCCCGTGACTGCGGTCGCCGTAGGTTGACTCCATGATGACGTAGTCAGCGGTTTCGGGGTAGGTTGGATTTTTAATAAGCGGCTGGTTGAGATTTCCGATATCGCCTGAGAAGACCATCTTCTTCTGAATGCCGTTTTCATCCAGCCAGACTTCTATGCTGGCAGAACCGAGCAGGTGACCGGCGTCGATAAATCGTATCGAGATACCTTCTGTAATTTCCACGCGCTGACCATAATGGCATGGGCGGAACAGTTTGAGGACGCCGTCCGCGTCTTCCATTGTAAACAGCGGTTCGACCGGTTCAGTACCGGCGCGCTTATGTTTACGGGTCATCCATTCAGCATCCGCTTCCTGGATATGCGCACAGTCGCGCAGCATGATTTCGCACAGCTCGGTGGTTGCCGATGTAGCGTAGATTCTGCCGCGGAAACCCTGACGGTAGAGCAGCGGCAAAAGACCGGTATGGTCGATGTGGGCATGTGTGATGAGTACGATATCCGTTTCAGCCGGGGAGAATGGGGCAGGTGCGTTGTTAAAAGGATTGATGCCCTGTTCCATTCCGTAATCGACAAGGATCTTTTTCCCGCAGGCTTCCAGACAGTGGCAGCTTCCGGTGACTTCGTGGTTTGCTCCGATAAAAGTCAGTTTCATAACGATCCCTCCTGAGAAGATCTCTTACTTATATTGTAGCACAAAATTAAGGCAAATACATGCATTTTTTTGTAAAAAATAAGAAAGGTAGCTATCCATGACCGATCATCCACAGCAAAAATCCGTTGTCCATCTGTCCGCGCGTGAACTGGCGGAGTTTTTGCTTCGCAGCGGCAGTATCGACAGCCGGCATGGCGGTGTGATGCGTGCACAGGAAGGCGCGCGGATACACCGGCGATTACAAGCCGTCTGCAAAAAGGAGGAAGGCAGCGATTATCAAAGCGAAGTCTACCTCAAGGGCGAACGGGAATTGGACGGGCTGGTGTTTCAGATCGACGGCCGTGCGGACGGTATTTTCACCTCACCGGACGGTATCCGAACGGTTGATGAGATCAAGACGGTGGAAGGTGAGGTCTTGCAGGACAGCTGCCCGGAGCACTGGGCACAGGCAAGGATATATGCGGCACTTTTGTGCGAACTGGAAGGGCTTTCACGGGTACGGGTGCAGCTGACCTATTTCCGGATTGACTTGCAGCAGACGGTGATTTACACCGAAGAAGAGGACGCTGCCTGGTTTGAAAACTACCTGACCGGGCTTCTTACTCAGTATTCACCCTGGGCAAAACGTGAGGACGACTGGCGGCGGGAACGAACCGTATCACTCTCACAGCTGGGTTTTCCATTTGATCAATACCGTCCGGGTCAACGGGAGATGGCAGGCGAGATTTTCAGGACTTTCCGGGATGGACGGCTGCTGCTATGCCAGGCGCCGACCGGAACGGGTAAATCGATGAGCAGTATCTTTCCGGCACTCAAGGCGATGGGCGAAGGATACGGAGACAGAGTATTTTATCTGACCGCACGCGGGACGGCTGCTTATTCGGCAGAAAAGGCAGTCGGTATTCTGCGCAGTGGAACAGACAGCCCGCTCAGACTGAAAAATCTGACACTGACCTCTAAGGAGAAAATCTGTTTTCTGGAACAGCGCAGCTGCACACCGGAAGACTGCCCGTATGCAAACGGCTATTATGATCGTCTTCGTGCCGGGATCGCGGCAGCACTCCGGCAGGACAGCTTTACCCGGGAAGAGATCGAACGGCTGGCAAGGGAACATACCCTTTGTCCGTTTGAATTCCAGCTGGATTTGTCGTTATGGTGTGACTTGATTGTCGGGGACTATAACTATCTGTTTGACCCGAAGGTATCGCTCCGGCGCTTTTTTGAAAGCGGCGGTGATTATTTGTTTTTGGTGGATGAGGCGCATAATCTCCCTGACCGTGCACGGGATATGTATTCAGCATCGCTGCGGCGGTCGGATTTTACCGAAACAGCGTCGGTTTTTGGGCGGAAACAGCCGAAGGTCAAAAAGCTGATACGGGAGATGGAACGCTCGTTTGACCGTCTGCGGGAGGCTGCCGACCAGCAGGAAAACCGGACCTTTTTTCAGGATACGCCGCGCGGAAGTTTTACCGACCAGCTTTCCGCAATGACCGGACCGTTCCAGGAATTTCTGGACAAACATCGGGAAGGAGAAGAGCACGACGCGATATTGCAGCTGTATTTTTTGATTCAGGATTACCTGCGGGTCGCGGATGGATACGACGACCATTATATCACTCAGGTTTCCGTCTATGGCAGGGATACCGAAATCACCCTTTTATGCCTTGACCCGTCGGATTTCCTTCGCGACTGTTTTTCACTGGGACGCGGCGGCGTATTGTTTTCAGCCACCCTTTCGCCGCCTGGGTTTTATCAGGATATCTGCGGCTGCGGCGAAGCAAGGTGCGTTTCACTGCCAAGCCCGTTTCCGCGGAAGAATCTCGGGCTGTATATCGCCGGAGATGTCAGCACAAAGTATCGCGACCGTGAAAAGAGCGCGCCGGTCGTGGCAGAGTACCTATATGCAATGACTGCGGGAAAAACGGGAAATTATATGGCATATTTTCCAAGTTACGCTTATCTGACGATGGTGCTGGACCTGTTTGAAGAGGCGCACCCGGAGGTTATGACCCTTGTCCAGCAGCCGGGAATGGACGATGCTGCCCGCGAGGAATTTCTGTCTTATTTTTCGGAGAATCCCGACAGGACATTGCTGGGATTTGGTGTGATGGGCGGTGTATTTGGCGAGGGAATCGACCTGACCGGTGAACGGCTGATTGGTACAGCAGTCGTTGGCGTCGGACTGCCGATGGTAAGCCCGAGACAGGAAAAACTAAGGGAATATATGGAAAACCGGTTTGGTTCCGGTTTTGACTATGCCTATCGTTTTCCCGGGATGAACCGGGTTTTGCAGGCTGCCGGGCGGGTCATCCGGACAGCCAGTGACCGCGGCGTGGTGCTGCTGTTGGATGAAAGGTACCTTACAGCCGGATACCGGATGCTTTGTCCGCCGCATTGGAATGGAGCAGAGGTTGTGCGCAGTCCTCAGCAGCTGTACCAGCTGGAAGAAGATTTCTGGCAAAATAAAGATGATAACAAGTACGGTTTCTAATTGAATGATAAAATAAGTCACTGCTTTTGCCGGAGGATATTCCTTCGGCTTTTTATTATGGAGTTTAGAGATTATTGAAGATTACTGATAAAAAAATTCATTTATTGCAAGGGTATTCTCACAAAATAGACATTGGTTTATACTTGATTTTTTGCTAAAATGTATGTATTAGGTGAAAGTTGTGCTTTCGCAAGGAAATACCGGTTTTAACCGGAAAGAAAGGAATGAAAAGTATGGTTCTGCTGTTTTTTGCACTCTGGCTGGTATTTAACGGTCGGGTGACAGTGGAGATCGTGGTGCTGGGAATCGTATTGTCCTGTGCGGTCTATCTGTTCGGTGTAAAGTTTATGGACTTTTCACCGAAAAAAGAGCTGCATTACCTGCGGCTGATGCCAAAGGCAGTGCGGTATCTGGTGATTTTGCTGTGGGAGATTCTCAAGGCGAATTTTGCGGTGATCAAAATTATCCTGACGCCCGGACGGGAGCCCTCTCCGCTGCTCTGTCATTTCCGTGTACCGCTCAAGTCGGAGAGTGCGCGGATGATCCTTGCCAACTCGATCACTTTGACACCGGGGACGATTACGGTACAGATGGACGGAGATGAGTATGTTGTCCATTGTCTGGACGCGTCTTTCCGGGAAGGAATCGAGAACAGCGTATTTGTACATATGCTGATGGAAATGGAGGCGATGGTGTGAACAATCTGCCGGAATTTGCGACCGGATTTTTTACCGGCTGCTGTATACTGTTGGGGATATTGATTCTGATTGTCATGATTCGTACGATTTTGGGACCAAAGGTCACCGACCGGATTATGGCGATTAATATGATCGGTACACTGGTCATGACGCTGATTGCGGTGATCGCTTTCCTGATTGATGAAAGCTATCTGCTGGATATCTGCCTGATCTACGCGGCTATCAGTTTTATCGCAGTTATCATCCTGTCCAAGGTATATACCGAGCGCTATCTTGCCGATAAGGCGGATGCAAAACGCCTTGAACAGGACAGTGAGCAGCAAAAGGAGGATGAAGCAAAATGATTCAGTTTATCTTTGCGGCTCTGTTTATGATTTGCGGACTGATTATTTTTATTCTTGAAGTATTCGGAATTTATTCTTTGAAATATGTTCTCAACCGGATGCACGCCGCGGCGATGGGAGATACACTGGGAATCCTGTTTTTCATGATCGGGCTGATCATCCTGTACGGTGTCAGCTGGTCTTCGCTCAAGCTGCTGCTGGTGATCGCCTTTTTCTGGATGGCAAGCCCGGCTGCAAGCCACCTGCTTTGTCAGCTGGAGGTTTTCTCCAACACCGATAATCCGAAAAAGTATGCGACCGACCGTCCGGGTGAGCCCGATCTTCCTGATGTACCGGAAACGACCTGGGGCGGCGTACCGTTGGAAAGCTTTTCGATTCACCGTGATGTGCAGGCACAGTTTGAGGAAGAAGAACGCCGGGAAGCTGAAAATATTCAGAACACCGGCAACAGATGAGTAAGCGGGAGGAATAAATTTTGGAATTTTTACGTTATTTCCTGCTGATTCTGCTGGTAATCTGCGCGCTGACGGCGTGTATCGGAAAAAACCTGCTGACAGCAGTCGTCAAATACATGTCCTTTTCACTGATCATGTCGGTGATCTGGGTACTGCTGCAATCGCCTGACCTTGCGATCACCGAAGCGGCGGTCGGCGCAGGTATTACCAGTGTCCTGTATTTTTTGACGCTGAAAAAGATCCGCGCCATCGACGTCCGCAAGAAGGAAGAGGAAGATCTTCCGCATGAATCGGCGGTGCATATGGTAACCCACTATTTTACTGAAAATACACGGCTGCGCACTTTGTATAAGATTTTTGCAGTCGTTTTTTGTCTGGCGTTTGCCGGCATTCTGCTTTATGTTGTCGCTTTTCTGCCGAACTTTGGCGGTGCGGACAACCCCATCAACAATGAAGTCGCTGCACGGTATATCGAGCAGGGAATTCAGGAATCGGGTGCTGTCAACATCGTCACCGGTATGATTTTGTTTTACCGTGCGTTTGATACCTTTGGAGAATCAACGGTATTGTTTTCAGCGGCATCTGCCGTACTGATCCTGCTGCGGATCGACAGCGAGGACAAACGGCATTTTGTTTCGGTGGATACCGACCTTGCTTTCAAGGCTGACCCGATTTTGCAGAAAATTTCGCTGATACTGGTACCCAGTCTGATTTATTTTGGCGTTTACATTATTCTGAACGGTCATCTTTCGCCCGGCGGCGGCTTCTCTGGCGGCAGCGTCATGGGCGCAGGTCTGATTCTGTTTGAATCCTCTTTCGGTGCCAAAAGAGTGCAGCGTTTTATCAATGAGGAAAGCTATACCGCCATCAAGATCAGCGCCTTGTACATTTACGGCATTATCGTCAGCTACTTTTTCCTTACCGGCGCAAACGGCATCCTCAGCGCAATTCCGCTTGGAACACCGGGTGATATTCTGAGTTCCGGCGGTATCCTGCCGATCAACATCGTGGTCGGCGTCGAGGTAGCCTGCACGATGTATGCATTTTACTCGATGTTCAGAAGGGGGGAAATCTGATGCCGGTACATAATTTTGAAGAAATCGTATCGATCATTTTGTTCGCCATCGGGTTTACGACCCTGCTGCTGCATAAAAACCTGTTTAAAAAGATCATCGGTTTTGATATTATGGACTGCGCGATTTTTCTGTTCCTCGCGTCCAAAGGCTATATCACCGGGCGTACCGCGCCGATTGTCATTGATGGGGTACAGGAGGTGTCTGCTTATATCAACCCGATTCCGGCAGGTCTGGTACTGACCGGTATCGTCGTTTCGGTTTCGGTCAGCGCGATTATGCTTTCACTGTCTATCCGGCTGTATGCCCGTTACCAGACGCTGGAAATCGACCAGTTGATGATGCGTATCCGCCGGGAGCAGCTGGAGAAGGATGAGGCGTGGCGTCAGCGTCATATGACGCCGGAACAGGCTGCTCAGGAAAAAGCGGCAGCCGAGGCGCTGGAAGCGGCAAAGACGATTGCCAAACTTCAGACGCAGGTTGACGAGGTGGACGCAATGGAAGCCGAATACAACAGAAATCGAAAGGAGAAAGACGGTAAGTGAGCATAGTATATAATTTTCCTGCCCTGACCATCGTCTTTGCGATGCTTTCCGGCATCCTTTCTTCAGCATTTAAGAAGGATGGGGCCAGGAGGCTCAATCTGGCGGTCATGACGGTCATCAACCTGATGAGTCTGGCGGCACTGATTTTCTGTCTGCGTACCGGCGAGAGCTATAATTATACGATGGGTCAGATCCCTTCTCCCTGGGGCAATGAAATTCGATTCGGAACGATTGAAACAATGTTGGCGCTGTTTGTCGGCGTGATGGAGGAATTGATCCTGATCGGCGGCATGGCGCATATCAAAATGGAAGTGGAGGATACAAAACAGAACCTTTATTTCCTGATGGCAAGCCTGCTGCTCAGTTCGCTGCTTGCCTTGATTTACACCAACGACCTGTTTACCGGGTACGTTTTTGTCGAGATCAACACCATTACTGCCGGCGGTCTGATCATGATCGGTCAGAAAGGACGGACGACCCTTGCCGCACTGCGGTATATGATCATGAGCCTGATCGGTTCGGGTCTTTTGCTGTTTGGCTTGTGCATCCTGTACGATGTTACCGGTCAGCTGCTGATGCAGCCCTGCCATGAGGCAGTTGTTGAGATTTTTTCCAGTGGTTCGGCTTATAAAACGCCGCTGCTGGTTGCCATTGGAATGATTGGAATCGGTCTTTGCATCAAATCGGCGCTGTTTCCCTTTTCCAGTTGGGTGCCGGACGCTTACGGCAGTTCGATTGCACCGTCTGCGGCGATTTTGTCCAGCCTGGTTTCCAAAGGATATATCTTTTTCCTGATCAAATTCTGCTGCCGGGTCATCGGCTATGATCTGATCGACGAGAGCCACCTGATCGATATCTTCTTTGTACTGGGCGTAGCCGGCATGATCGCCGGTTCGGTCAGTGCCATCCGGGAAACGGATATCCGCCGGATGATCGCATATTCGTCGGTTGCCCAGATCGGTTACATTTATATGGGTTTGGGAATGGGGATTACTGCCGGTATCATAGCGGCTGTATTCCATATCTTCAGCCATGCCGCGACCAAGGCGCTTTTGTTCCTTGCTGCATCCGACCTGTCGGACGCCTCCGACCGCGGACGTACCTTCCCGCAGCTTCGCGGCGCCGGATTGCGCAGTATTCCTGCGGGCGTAACTTTTGCTGTCGGTGCCCTTTCGATGGTCGGTGTACCGCTGCTGGCAGGCTTTACTTCCAAGCTGCTGTTTGCCGAAGCCGCGCTTGATGACAGTATGGCATATACGGCTGTCACGTTGATTGCACTGGCAATCAGTACCGTCCTCAACGTAATCTATTTTCTGCGTACCGTTATCACCATCTATACGCCTGATGAGCATCACTGGGAAGTCGGTCAGGTCCGTGAACCCCGGAGTGATTTTATCGTGTCAGTCATCATGATTGTCATGAATGTCGCAATGGGTGTGCTGGCGATCCCGATTGTACAGGTGATTCGGGACGGAATGAATCTGTTTGTATAATCACGCTGAGAAAGGAAATGGTTATGTTTTTGTTGATACCGATCCTGTTGCCGGTTCTGGCAGGGATACTGGTGCTGGCAATGCCGGTGCTGCACAGCCGGACGGCGCTGCGGTGGACGCTGGGAAGCGTCCTTGTGGCAGAAGTGGGCGCTGTGCTTTTGGCAGTATTCAGTGACGGGATGGCAACGCCGGTACTGTCGCTTGGAGACAATCTGGCGCTTTACCTGTCGCTGGACGGAATGGGCAGACTGTTTGCCGGGCTGGCGGCATGTATCTTTGCAGTTGTCGGTTTTTACGCCTTTTCCTACCTTACCCATGAGGAAAGGGAATGGCAGTTTGCAGGCTTTTATCTTCTGACCGAAGGCGCACTGATGCTGGTCGGATTTGCCGGAAGCCTGGTTACATTTTACATGGGATATGAACTGATGACGCTCTTTTCTCTGCCGCTGGTACTGCATGAGCGGACGAGTGAGGCAATTGCGGCAGCGAAAAAGTATCTCTATTATTCCTCGTTTGGTGCGCTGTGCGGACTGTTCGGCATTTTTGTACTGACGCCTTCGCTTACCGAAGCTGGGTTTACTCCGGGCGGAAGCCTTGGCGGAGAGGTGAGCGGGCTGACACTGGCGGCAGTATTTGTCATGCTGCTGGGATTTGGCGTAAAGGCCGGTCTGTTTCCGCTGCACGGCTGGCTGCCGACTGCCCATCCGGTTGCACCGGCGCCTGCTTCTGCGGTGCTGTCGGGCGTGATCACCAAAGCCGGCGTACTGGGTGTTATCCGCACCATTTACTATACAGCCGGTCCCGAGACGATTCGGGGCAGCTGGGTACAGTGGGTGTACATCATGCTGATCTGCATCACCATCGTGATGGGTTCGGCAATGGCGCTGCGGGAAGATGTCCTGAAAAAACGGCTGGCATACTCGACCGTCAGCCAGGTTTCCTACATCCTGCTCGGTCTTGCGATCCTCAACGCACAGGGGCTGACCGGAGCGCTGACCCACATTGTTTTCCATTCGGTCATCAAGAACGGTCTGTTCATGATTGCCGGTATCTTTATTGTCAAGACCGGCTGCACAAGAGTCAGCGAACTGACCGCGATGGGCCGTAAAATGCCGGTCACCGTATGGTGCTGGGTGATCGTCTCGCTTGGACTGGTCGGCATTCCGCCGATGAGTGGCTTTGTCAGCAAATGGCAGCTGATG
>CALWWT010000049.1 GCA_944385325.1 uncultured Clostridia bacterium
CATCGACCCTTCGGAAGTAGATTACAATATTCCCGGCTCGGATATGACCGATACCAACATCTACCAGTACCTGCTGACCGACGACAGAGATTTGATTCTCCTGCTTGCAGATGATGTCCGGTATCCGCTGTCGTAAACTTATCTTGCTCACAAAAGCTCCCTTCAGTCAAACTGAAGGGAGCTTTTTCATTAGAAACTTTATCGGATGATCTTCTGCTTGCCGGTCTTCTTTTCAGGCAGAGCCGGTTTTTCCTGCGAACCGATATCGGTGAAGATCGGCTCGTCATCGTCTTCCTCATCATCGTCGTCATCATAATCATCGTCATCTTCCCCACGCTGGGCACGCATCTGCTGCTCATGGGGTTCGATAATGTACTTGACAATATACGGATAAGAGTTAAAGGTTGCGATAAACCAGAGGGTCGAAAAACCGATCAGGATAAAGAACAGCAGCCAGGGCCACAGCCAGAGCAACGGAATGATCAGCAGGACTGTCCACAGCCCGGTCAGGAAGTTCGTCTTAATGCCAAGAAAAGCAAAAATAAAACTGTTCTTCAAAATATGCTTGATCGGAAGCTCAACCGTGACCGTCATCAGGTAGGTATAAAACCGCATGAACATCAACAGTATTTCCACCGCGATGCAGATGCCCAGCGGAATAGCCATTGCGACCGACAGTCCCTGGTTGGCAATATACCACAGCAAAGCGACGCCTACAATTCCGCTTGTAAGCAGATCGAGGATTCCCAGCACAAACCCCTGTTTAAAATTGGATTTGAAAGCGTCAAAAAAGTCAGACACCATGAAGACCGGTTTTTCATTCGCGAAGTTGCGCAGGATGTACACCAGCCCGCATGTCGCCGGTCCGATCGTCACAACCGGGATGCAGCAGAGCAGATACAGCAGATTCAGCTCCACCAGCTTCCAGAACTTGCGTCCGAATAGCTCAAAAAAGTAGAAAAACCTTTTTTTCTTCGGCGCATCCTTATCAACGCCCGGACCGGGTTTGCTGTAATTAAACAGTCCACCAAATAACGACATAAACCTTGATCGTTCCTTTCAGCCTGCCGCACATTCCATGCAGCAGCACGCCTACCGTACACCAGACTGTCAAAATTACAGGGCGAATGTAACAAAAGGCGTCTTTTTATAGATTTTGAACATATCTATTATGACGGAAAAGCTGTGATTTGTCAAGTACGTTCCCGATACGATTCTATAAACGATTCGTAAATTTACAGCAAAAACCGGCCTATTTTTTCAAATTCAGTCACGGCAGCTCAATATATTCTCCCAATCGGGTGGAATACAGGCAGCTGCTGCCGAATACCAGCCCCATTCTCCGGAACAACGGCTGACGGAGAATCGCCCTTTTATACAACCGCAACTGACCAGCGTATCGCTTTTCCAGCTGTCTTAATGAAGATACCCGGTCGGTTTTATAGTCGACCAGATACAGCTTACCGTCTTCCACAAAGATACAGTCAGCGATACCCTGCAATAAAACCGGTGCGGTCGCTCCATCCGGGAACCCGGCCTGGGCTGCCGGAATCGTGTCAAAAAACTTATATTCTCTCCACAGCTTCGAAGCACGCAGCATCCGCTCCATGAGCCGCGAGTGGAAAAATGCCGCAAACTCTTCCCTGTCGATTGTTTCCGCTTCCTTTACAGTCAGATACTCTTCTCTCACCAGACGCGCCAATTCCGTTTCCGGATCTGCGGTGCCTCCCGCATAATCGGCGAACTGCAACGCACGGTGGAAAATCGTGCCCTGCTGCGCCGGTGTAAAATCGGTATCGGTTCTTCCCGGCTCAGACTGCCGCTTTTCCAGCATCAGTTCATCGCCTTCGCACTCTTCCGACAGCCTGTAGTCACTGCCGGACAGGAATCGTGGTGCTGACAGGGTTATTTTTCTATTCGGGTGGGTAATACGAGTAACCGAAACCTTCGCGGGAATACGGGTCAGCGGCTCGGCAGGATACTGCCAGTCAAACCGCTCATTCAGCATTTTTTCGGTATCCTCCTGTTCAAATGCCGGAACGGAATCCCCAACCGGTTCATCCGGCTGCCAGGATACCGGCTGCGGACGTATGACCCGAAGCGCAAACTCCATTCCAGCCATTCCAGGCTCTTCAATCCCATAACCATCCCGTATTTCCCGCATAGCCGGATGGCGCAGCAGTGCCGCCAGAAGCCAGTCGCTGTACCGCTGACAACGAGCGGAAGCAACCGGCGAGATATGTTCATGGTCACTACCCGTATACATCCCTGCCGCTCGGCTGAGCGCAGACCCAAGATTTTTCTCGGATACACACAAAATCAGCCGTTCTTTAGCTCTGGTCAGCGCGACATACAAAAGGCGCATTTCTTCCGATACCAGATCCGCTTTCTGACGGGCAGCAATCGCCGAATAAGCAAGGGTGGGATATTTTCTGAGTTTTTCCCGTTCCACCCGGCGCAGCCCAAAGCCCATTTCCGGATGAAACAGCGTCATTCCGGTCAGTTCCCGGACATTAAACCTTCTGGAACAGGCAGCAATCGCCACAATCGGGAATTCCAGACCTTTTGAGCGGTGAATGGTCATGATGCGTACCGCATGTTCCGCTTCAGTCAGCGGAACAGCCGCCTTAAAATCGGTATTTTCTTCCGCGAGGGCATTCAGGTAGGAGACAAATCCGGCAAGCTCACTGTTTCCTCCGGATTCATAGTCTACAGCATACTTGAGCAGCAGCCGCAGATTCGCCTCTCTTGCGCCTCCGCCCGAAGTCCGGGAAAGGACTTCGATAAAATCGGTCTGGTCGTAAATATACTGTATCAGCGTACTGATCCGGCTGACAGCGCTTTTTCTGCGCAGACGGGTCATCAGTTCGATAAACCGTCCAGCCTTTGCTGCATGCGCTGTATTTCCTTCCGCTTCCCGCAATAAAGCCCGGTAAAGGCTGCCTTCCCTTGCGTCCAGCGCCAGCCGCGCCAGATCATCGCAATCAAACGAAAATACCGGTGAAAGCAATACTGCCGCAAGTGAAACATCCTTTGCCGGATTATCCAGCACCTGCATCAGCGATACCATCAGCGAAACTTCTCTTGAATCAAAGTAACCGGAAGCGGTGCAAAGCTGTGCTTCCACACTCACTTTGCGCAAAGCTTCCGCGTACATCTGGTCAAGTCCGCGGACACTTCGCATCAATATGACAAAGTCACCGCCCTTGCAGTTCCGCAGCTGTCCCGTTTCCTTATCATAGACCTGTTCGCCTGCGTCAATCATCCGCCGGATTTGCTGTGCAAGTGCAGCCGCTTCATTCAGATACAACAGTATGCTGCCTTCTTCGCCGTCCTCACCTTCTTCCGGCAATGTCTCACCGTCCAGCAATTGAAGGGTGATTTCGGTTTCACCTTCCGGCAAGGGTGGATAATATTCCGCGCCGCAATAGAGCGCTTCATCGGCATCATAATCGACGTCACCGACCGCACGGGACATGACATTGTCAAAAACCGCATTGATCGCCTGCGTCACTGCAAGACGGGAACGGAAATTCCGGGACAACACGGCAAGTGCAGGAAAATGCTCGCCGTCATATGGAAAATAAGCGTCCTTTTTTTCGATAAAAACCGCGGGATTGGCGCTTCGGAAACGGTAAATGCTCTGTTTAAGGTCACCGACAAAAAACAGGTTTTCACCGTCTTTACTGATACACCGGAAAATCATGTCCTGCAACCGGTTGGTATCCTGATATTCATCCAGCATGATTTCCTCAAACTGTCCGGAAAGTTCCTTTCCCAGTTCGGTTGGTGTCCCATCCGGGTTGGCGACCAGACGCAAGGCAAATGCCGCAAAATCGTTGAAATCGGCAACACCTGCCGTTTCCTTTGCCGAAGCCATCCGATGGGCAAATTCCCGTACCAGCGAAAAAAAGCAGCGGATGACCGGGTACTCTGCCTGTAAATCCTCTTTAAACTGCTCGCTGGTGCAAACCAACATCCCGGCTGCCTGACCGCACATCTCCTTTACCGCGTCGCGTGCGGCTTTGACAGCTGTCTTCACCGACTCAGACGCAGACTTCAAAAAGGTCAGCCGGTGACCGGCAAAAATCCCACCAGCCAGTTCGGTTGCCCTGTCCCATCCGGCATCGGTATCCGCCAACTTGACCATCTGCGCAAATTCCCGCACACTGCCAAGCTCCTGCTGCAAGGTCGCAAGTCCTTTTTCTCCGATATGCTTATCTTCCGCACTGCCTGCTGCGATAACCGCCTTTTCCATCAGTCGGACAGCGTCGTCTGCCAGCCCACCGGCTCTTTGCAGCAGTTCTTTTCCCCACAAGGTACTTCCAGGTGAGGACGCATCATCTGCATACAGTTCCAGCTGCCTGTCCAGCCACTGCTCATAAAACGGCAGCGAACGCAGTTTCCCGTACAGCGACAGAATTTCCTCCGACAAAGCGCGGTCATTATCCGCCGCAAAATACCCGGTCAGTTGGACAAAATCCTCCCGCTCTCCGCTTTTTGCCATCAGATACTGTTCTTCCAGCAGACCGCGCAATGTTTCTGTCGTCATACGGGTCAGCATCGCCTCATCCACGCCGCGCAGATTGGGCGACAATCCCAGCTGCGGCGCGTGTTCCCGGACAAGCGAATGGAAAAAGGAATCCATTGTGCAGATCTTTGCCTGTCCCAGCAGCATCATCTGCCGCTGCAAAAAGGTATCGCCCGGGTTTTCTGCCAAAGCCTGACGCAGGCGTTCCCGAATTCTTGTTCGCATTTCCGCCGCTGCCGCACGGGTAAAGGTGACCACCAAAAAACGGTCAGCCGGAACCGGGTGCTCCCGATCAAGGATACGGGAGGTGATCCGTTCGGTCAGTACCGCGGTTTTGCCGCTTCCGGCAGCCGCCGATACCAGCAGACCACCGCCTCTTGCCTCAATTGCAGTCTGCTGCTGAGGGGTCCATTTTGGCATAATCCGACTTCCTTTCGATAAGCTGAGTTACTTCCATTCTTTCCAAACATCCGGACAATATCCGGCTGTTGCCTGACGACCGTTGCGGACAATCGGGTCAATCAGCAGCTGCTGGTTTTCGAGCAGCTTATCAAACTGCTGCTGCGGCAGCAGCACACGCACCAATGCAAGCGTCTGCTGGTCTTTGCAATGGTCATCCAGCAGCGCTTCCAAAGAACCGACCGCCTGGATAACGTTGGTCAGTTCGCCTTTACTCAGCCCCTTTTCCTTGCGGTCGACAAACTGGTAAGGGATCTTTCTTTCCTTAAAGTAACGTTCCGCCTTTTTGGTATCAAAGCTTTTTCGGGTTCCAAAAATCTGGATATTCATCTGTCTTCTCCTTTTTGACGATTACGAAAAAGCGGAGCAGCATCCAACATCTACTCCGCTCTAAACTTAATCTGTAACCTGCTGCGGTACACTTTCCGTCTCGATATCCGTCTGGGATGGCTGTTCCATCCGGGAAGCCTCCCTGTTTTTCAGGTCAGCCCGAATCAGCCGGTATACAGCCGCCGCGACCGGTACGCCCATCAGCATTCCGCCGACACCCAAAATACCGCCGCCGACCGTAACAGCTGCCAGCACCCACAGTCCCGGCAGCCCGATCGACGTTCCAACCACGCGCGGATAAATGAGATTTCCTTCCAGCTGCTGGAGAATCACCAGATACACCAGAAACAGGATTGCCTTTGCCGGCGATACGGTAAAAATCAGCAAAAAACCGACCGCGCCGCCTATGTACGCGCCAGCAACCGGAATCAGCGCCGAAAATCCGATCACTGCACCGATCATTGTTGCATACGGGAACTGGAAAATGATCATTCCCAGTGTACATAAAGCGCCCAATATGACCGCTTCGGTGCACTGCCCGACAATATACCGATGGAAGCAATCGTCCAGTACCGAAAACAGATAATGCAGGCTGTTGTTTACACGAGGACGGATGTACTGATTCATCAACCGGTTGAGCTGGCTCCTCAGCCGGTCTTTTCCCATCAGCAGATAAATCGAAAAGATCAGACCGATAACCAGATTCATAGCACCCGATACCACCGAAGTCAGCATTCCAGCCGCCAGGCTGAAAGTTCCGCCAACGCCCTGATACAAGAGATTCAACAGTTTACTTACGGCTTCTCTCCAGTTGACATCATCCAGGAAACTTTCCAGCGTTTCCGGCAGAATGTTGATCTGCGCCAGTAAATCAACCAGATAGTTGAGCACACCGGGGACCTCTGCCAACAGCAGCTGAACACAAGCCACTATCTCCGGCACAACCAACCGAAGCAAAAATGCCAGGATACCAGCTAAAGTCAGAAACGCGCCAATCAGGCAGACCGGTCTGCGGCTTTTGTTCACTGCCGCCTGGGAACTTTTTGGGAAATAATGCCGCTCGTAAAACGACATCAGAATATTGATCACATAAGCGATCACGCAGCCTGTCAGCAGCGGTGCCGCAGCGCCAACCCCCAGCCGGATCACGCCGGCAAAAGATTCCCAATAGTGAATACACAAAAACAACAAAAATATACTGATTCCTACCCGCAGACAGCTCTTCCATTCAATTTGCAAGCCGCAACACCTCTCTCCAAATTCACCTAAAACAAAAAGCTTTTGCACCACCAGGCACCTGAACCGCCCGGCTGCAAAAGCCCATTCTCCTGATGCTATCCCAATATGATCATCGTTTTCTGCCTTTATTATAACCCGGTCGCTCCCAAAAAGCAAGGAAAGATGCCACTTTTTAAAGAATATATACGATTCTATCAAAAATACATAAAAAACGGCTGCGCCCTTCCAACCGAAAGGACGCAGCCGCATGATTTTAACTTAAACAGCAATTAAGCCTTGCCAACAGAACCGAACAGTTCCATTTTCTCTTTGACTTTAGCCTTGATAGCCTCAGCGCCGGGAGCCAGCAGCTTACGAGGGTCAAAGCCCTTGCCCTGCTGATCTTTGCCTGCTTCAATGTATTTGCGGGTAGCCTCAGCAAATACCAGCTGGCATTCGGTGTTGACATTGATCTTAGCAACGCCCAGAGAGATAGCCTTGGTGATCTGGTCATCCGGGATACCGGTGCCGCCGTGCAGAACCAGAGGCATATCGCCGACAGCTTCCTTAACAGCAGCCAGCGTCTCAAAGGACAAACCTTCCCAGTTAGCAGGATATACGCCGTGGATGTTGCCGATACCAGCAGCCAGGATGTCAACGCCCAGATCAGCGATCATCTTGCATTCAGCAGGATCTGCGCATTCGCCTTTGCCGATAACGCCGTCTTCTTCGCCGCCGATTGCACCGACCTCAGCCTCAACAGAGATGCCCTTGGAGTGAGCCAGAGCAACCAGTTCTTTGGTCTTTTCGATGTTCTCTGCGATCGGATAGTGAGAGCCGTCGAACATGATGGAAGAGAAGCCAGCTTCGATGCACTTTTTAGCGCCTTCGTAAGAGCCGTGGTCAAGATGCAGAGCAACCGGAACAGTGATGCCCAGTTCATTGATCATGCCGTTGACCATGCCAACGATGGTGGTGTAGCCGCACATATACTTGCCAGCGCCCTCGGAAACGCCGAGGATTACGGGAGACTGCAGCTCCTGAGCGGTAAGCAGGATCGATTTGGTCCATTCAAGGTTGTTGATGTTGAACTGGCCGACTGCGTAATGACCATCGCGAGCCTTGTTCATCATTTCTGTTGCAGAAACTAACATTGGAATAACCTCCATAATTTTATTGCTGCCCGTATGAGAGCGGCTGTCCGGCAGATGCCGATTTCATTTTTATTATATCCTATACAGAAAAAAAAATCAAGTGATTTATCCGACAGCGGCAGTTATTGCAGACAGATTTCCTCTCAGGTATCCTGATGGGAATCATCTGTAAAAAGCTTACCGGTCGTTTCCTGCCGAATAGGTTCTTCTTTCAGCTGTTCAGGCTGCTTTTCCGTCTGCTCAGGCTGTTCCTCTATCTGTACAGGCTTATCGAAAGAAGTATTGTGATTGCCAAAGAAGAACTCCATTTCGTTATCAAACGTCAGCTGGTCAGAATCGCTATTCTGCCCGGATTCCAGCGGCTTGACAAAACATACCAGACGGCTTGCTTCCGCAAACCCTACACCGGCATGGAACTGCTGGCTCAAGGTATTATCCAGCGCACAATCACTCGCAAATTCGCTGCATCCTCTTGCCTTTGCCCAGCTTTCGCAGCAATGTACCAGCCTTGTTGCGACCTTTGCACGCCGGTACTGGGGTAAAACGTAGATTCCCTCGAGATAGCCGACCGGGCTGGAACTGGCTCCTTCCACATAATCATGCCGCAGCGAACACTGTGCCGCACCTGATGGACTTCCATCGGTGTAGGCAATAAATACCGCGCTTCCCCTGGCAGAAATGGATTTCAGGATATCCTGTTTCAGCTCAGAAAACGAATGCCCTTGCCAGAGCATCATAAAAATACCGGTCGCAAGGTCCGCATCTTCTGGAGCAGCTTTTTTAATCGAAAACATTTTATTTCGCCCCCAAAACAATTTTTTGCAACATTTTCCATCGGCAGTGTGTATTATTGTAAACAACATCTTTAAGCACCTTCTGCCGCAAACCCAACGTTATCTTAACATGAACCTAAGCGGAAAGCAAGAAAAAATATTTTCAGTTTCAGAAAGGAGTCCCAGCACATGAAGAAACACATCCTGTCTATCCTTGCAGCGGCTCTGACACTGGCTGCG
>CALWWT010000050.1 GCA_944385325.1 uncultured Clostridia bacterium
GGGGGGTTGCGCGCTTACGCGCGCCCAGGGGCTGCGCCCCTGGACCTGCTTTCCGCCTTATGGTAAACTTTAGTTGAATTTTAGCGATTTTAAAAATTCTCCAAAATACTTTTTCGACAAGCTCAAAGGCGCTTCCGGAGATCATACCCGGAAGCGCCTCTTTTTTTTACCTGTCCTGTATCGGTTACCGGGTAATCCCGGAAATGGCGCACAGGCGCGCGTATTCCCCATTCTGCGCCATCAGCTGGTCATGGCTGCCCGATTCGACGATCGATCTGCCGCCCAGCACATAGATACGGTCGACATTGCGGATGGTCGACAGCCGATGCGCTATAACGATCGTCGTCCTGCCCTGCATCAGCTTTTCCAGCGAACGCTGCACCAGCTGTTCGCTTTCATAATCCAGTGCGCTGGTCGCTTCGTCCAGAATCAAAATCTTCGGATTCTTCAAAAACAGCCGCGCAATGCTGATCCGCTGCCGCTGCCCGCCGGAAAGCGTGATTCCCTTTGTGCCGACCAACGTATCATATCCCTGCGGAAGTGTCCGGATATATCCGTCAATTCCTGCCAAAACCGCTGCCTGCCGGATTTCATCGTCAGACGCGTCCGGACGACCGAAACGGATATTGTCGCGAATCGTACCGTTAAAAATGGTGACCTCCTGCTGTACAATCCCGATGTTCTCCCGAAGGGTACGATTGGACAACTGCCGCAGATCTACCCCGTCCAGCGTGATTTTTCCGCCGGTCACGTCATAAAACCGCGCTGCCAGCATACTGACGGTCGTTTTGCCGATGCCCGACGCGCCGGCAAATGCCACCGATTCCCCACTTGCGAGTGAAAAAGTGAGGTGTTCCAGTACATTTTCTTCCGCGTCCGGATAATGGAAGCTGACATCCTCGAATTGGATTTCACCATGCACTTCCGGCAGCGTGACCGGATTTTCCGGCTCAGCGACGGCAGGCGCGATCTCGATCATTTCCATATACCGGATAAATCCGGACTTTCCTTCCTCAAACAGCCGCATAAAATTGAGCATCGTCTGGATCGGCTCGGCAAGCGTCCCGACATACAGTAAAAATGTCACCAGCACCGGTATCTCCATCTTCCCCAGCCCGATCAGCATTCCGCCCGCACAGATGGTCAGCATCGTCAGAATCTGCGGAAAACTGCCCATCACCTCATAAAAAATCGCTTCGATCTTATAAAACCGGCACTGGCTGTCGGTGTACCGGTGGTTATACCCATGAAAACGCCCAGCCTCATTCCGTTCGGCACCAAAAGCCTTGACGGTGCGGATACCGGACAGTACATCCTCCAGATGGCTGTTCATCTGCGCGCGGTCGGACTTGGAACGCAAGAGTGCCCGCTCCATCCTCCGGTCATTTATCACCGAAATAACTGCCAGAATCGGCAGCAATCCGAACATCAACAGCGTCAGCCGCCAGTCGATCGCCATCAGGATGACAAACGCGCCGCCAAACTTGATGACCGTCATCAACAAATCCTCCGGACCATGGTGGAAAAGTTCGGTCATGCCCGAAAGGTCATTCGACAGAACGGTCATCAGCTGACCGACATCGTGCTTTGCGTGAAAATGGAATGACAGCTTTTCATAATGGGCAAACAGTTCATCCCGCATAGTTTCTTCCATCTTAGCACCCATCGCGTGCCCAAAGTAGGCGTAGATCACATTGCTGACCACCCGCAGTGCGGTCAGTCCGACCAGCAGCAGGATACACCATACCAGTCTGCGCACTGTCTCATGGCTCCAGCCTTCCATCACCAGCGCCGTGATTTTTCCGGACAGCAGCGGAAAAATCAGCACCGCTATTGCGCTCACCGCCGCAAAGGTCATATCCATCGCAAAAATACGGCGATGCGGTTTATAATAGGAGATAAACTTTTTCAGACGTTTTCCGGTAAATTTTGTATGCATAAAAATCCTCCACTGATTGGGAGGGTCAACGAGCTTTTACCCTCCCGTCAAATTTGCCGATGATTTTGATGCTTCTTTTCATGATAAAATCCTCCTGTATGATATTTCCGCCGGATAACGGAGGACGGATGCCCCATCTATTCAAACGGCACACCAATCTGCGCCGCGAAAAGCAACATTATAATCTGCTCCGCACCGATTCCCCGATGCAGCCTTCCGGCATACCGACACCGAAATTGTCCGCAATCGTCGCACCGATCACCCCAAAGCTGTCTCCATCCATCCGACCGCTTTCTATCGATCCGGACCAGCAGATGAGCGGAACATATTCCCTCGTATGATCGGTGCCGGGAGCAGTCGGGTCGTTGCCATGGTCGGCGGTGATCATCAGAAGGTCATCCGGACGAAGCAGCGGAAGCAATTCCCCAAGCCCTTTATCAAACGCCTCGATTTCCCCTGCATAACCGTCCGGGTTGCGCCGGTGTCCCCATTTTGCGTCAAAGTCCACCAGATTGACAAAACAAAGCCCGTGAAAGTCTTCTTTTGCCAGTTCCGCCGTCTGCTGCATCCCCTCGACCGAACTGTCTGAGTGCAGCCATCTGGTCAGACCCTGTCCGGAAAAGATATCGTGAATCTTGCCGACCCCGATGACATCCAGTCCATTCTCCGACAAGGCGTCCAGCACCGTCTTCTGCGGCGGACTGACCGCATAATCCCGGCGGTTGGCAGTGCGCTGATACACACCGGGCGACGTTTCGATATAAGGACGCGCAATGACCCGTCCCACCTTCCATTCGTCCTTCATGGTCAGTTCCCTGGCAATCTCACAGCAGCGGTAGAGGTTATCAGACCTTTGACCTTGATAACCTCTACCTTTGACCTTGATAATCTCACAGCAGCGGTAGAGGTTATCAAGGTCAAAGGTCTGTTCGTTGCCGCAGATTTGCAGCACCGAGTCGGCAGAGGTATAGACGATCATACAGCCGTCCTTTTCCTTATCTGCCAGTTCATTCAAAATCTCGGTGCCGCTGGCGCTTTTATTGCCGATCACCCGGCGTCCGCACCGCTTTTCCAGCTCGGCAATCAGTTCTTTCGGGAATCCGGTATCGGTGAAGGTCTGAAACGGCTTTTTGGTTTCGATCCCCATCATTTCCCAGTGACCAGCCATCGTGTCCTTGGCGCGGCTGCGTTCCGACAGCCTCATCAGAAAGCCTTCCGGGCTTTGGGAAATGTCCGCTCCCGCTGCCGGGTGCAGATGGTAGATGCCAAGCCTTGCGAGGTTCGGGATATCCAGCGGTCCTGCTTTTTCGCAGATATGCCCGAAGGTATCGACCGCTCCGTCTCCAAAATCCGCCGCGTCCGGCATCGCGCCAATGCCCAGCGAATCCAGGACGATCAGGAATATCCTCCGGTAGTGGTTCTTCATATCGTTTCTGCCTCCATTCCGGCTTGCCGGATCTTCTCCATCAGCCGCACTTTTGTCTTTTCGTCCGCAAAACTGACCCTGACGGCATTTTCGGTCAGCTGCCAAAGCTGCGCATCGGTCACGCCCCACTGCTTTTGCACAAAAGCGTACTCATCGGTCAGCGTGCAGCCGCTGACGGTGCGGTTGTCGGTATTGACGGTCACCGGAACACCTGCCTGTAGGAATTCTATGAGCGGATACTCCGCTTCGGAAGCGACCGCACGGGTTTGCAGATTGCTGTGTGGGCAGAGTTCAATCCCGATCTCCCTTTCCCGACAGAGAGCCTGCAACCCATCGTCACCGCGCATTGCGATACCATGCCCGATACGTCTTGCACCGGCAGCGATTGCATCCCGGATATTCTGTGCACTGCCGCATTCACCGGCATGAAGGGTAAAGGGCATTCCCATCGCCGCGACCTTTTCAAACAAACCCATAAAGTCAGCCATCGGATATGCCGCTTCATTTCCTGCCAGGTCAGCCGCGCAAACGCCTTTCCCAAGGAATTCCGACGCTGCACCCAGCATCGCAAGGTTTTCCTCTTCCGGCAGATGGCGCATCGCGCAGACAATCACGCCGTATAAAATCCCAAATTCCTGTCTTCCCTGTTCCAGACCGTCCAGCACCGCCTGAATTACCTCAGCCTCAGACAGTCCGCATTCCCGGGAAAACTGCGGCGCAAACCGCACTTCCGCATAACAGACATTCTCAGCGGCACAGCTGCGGATAAAATCGTATCCGGCAAGCCGAAGCCATTCTGCCGTCTGCATACAGGAAAGCGGCAGCGAAAATTTTTCGAGATACTCCGCCAGATTCCGGCATTCAGGCGCCACCATCAGTTCCGTGTCCGGGACTTGCCTGCCGAGAACCGCGCGCATCAATCCCGGTGAAAGCGAGCCATCCAAGTGACAATGAAGTTCGACTTTTGGCATCTGTTTGAGCTGATCATGCTGCATATCCATCCCTGCCTTTCGATTTCTGGTTCAATTATACCATGCCTGTTCCTCAGATACAATTGCCCACATGGAAAAAGACCTTCCGGAATTTGTTCCGGAAGGTCCCAGGCTGTCGATAAAGTCAATCGCTCGTCCTCTTTTTCCGCCATTGCCGCTTACCGCGGCAATGGCTGCGTTTTTGAGTGGGGTTGCGCGCTTACGCGCGCCCAGGGCAGGCTTTCCCAGAAAGCCTGTTTGCAACACGAACCATCCGCCCCTGGACCTACTGTTCTCTAAAAATAGGTTGTTCAATCTTGAGCAGTCGATTCGCCAATCCCAAAAACGTTTTTCGACAAGCGCAGACCTTCCGGAATTTGTTCCGGAAGGTCCCAGGCTGTCGATAAAGTCCATCGCTCGTCCTCTTTTTCCGCCATTGCCGCTTACCACGGCAATGGCTGCGTTTTTGAGTGGGGTTGCGCGCTTACGCGCGCCCAGGGCAGGCTTTCCCAGAAAGCCTGTTTGCAACGCGAACCGTCCGCCCCTGGACCTACTGTTCTCTAAAAATAGGTTGTTCAATCTTGAGCAGTCGATTCGCCAATCCCAAAAACGTTTTTCGACAAGCGCAGACCTTCCGGAGTTTGTTCCGGAAGGTCCGCGCCTATACAAAATCTTCTCTCAAGCACTCATCAGCAGTGAGCGTTTTCCCGGTTATATTTTTCGCTGCGCTCGTCATGGATAACGCCCGACCAGTTCATGCCATATCCAAAGTCATAGGTATGCCCCTCCGAATCGGTATACGGCGTCATATCAAACGGCAGATCTTCACAGTGGGTCTCGACCGTCTCCATGTCTGCCGGCATGATAAAGGGCAGCAGTGCCGACGGTTCCGCGCCGCCGGTCAGGATGGTGTAGGCCGCTTTGCGCTCCACATAAAAGTCGACCAGCAAGGCATCCAGATAGGGCTCAAACTCAGCCGGTACCGTCATATTGGCAACGGTCAGCACGGCAATTACCGGCTTGTCACCCATCACCCGGCGCATCTCAATGACATTATCCAGATCCTTTTCATTATAGCAGACAGCGGTTTTGCCTTTATAGCTGCGGTTGGGATTTTCGATTTCGCGGTAATCGCCCTGTCCGATGCTCTCAGCTCTGGCAGAGACTGCGGTATA
>CALWWT010000051.1 GCA_944385325.1 uncultured Clostridia bacterium
GGGGGGTTGCGCGCTTACGCGCGCCCAGGGGCTGCGCCCCTGGACCTGCTTTCCGCCTTATGGTAAACTTTAGTTGAATTTTAGCGATTTTAAAAATTCTCCAAAATACTTTTTCGACAAGCTCAAAAGAGCCTGCAATTTTCGTTGCAGGCTCTTTGTATGACCGGTAAATTCCGGCTGATTCACAAATGGATTACAGTCTGGTGTCCCACTTGCCGCAGAACGGGTCGACAGGGTTCTTGCCCTTGAACTCGCTTCTGCCCATCAGTTTGTCCATCAGCGCTTCCAAAACGTCGTCATTCGAGTTGTAGGTGTTAATGAAGGTCTTGACGCGCGGAACGTCCAGCAGATGGTAGGGGTTCTCAACCGAGATAAAAATGGTGGGAACCGAGTTCAGATAATGCGGGCAGTTGGCGCCCATCGGCTGCTGCCATTCAATGCGGACGGTGGTCTGGTTGGACTTGGTCGACATGTTGGCGAGGTAGATGATGTAGTCGTAGTTCTTGGTGACTTCATCCTGACGAGGAGTCTTGCCCTCAAACATGGGAGCAGGCACAAAGGTCGTAACCTCAAAGCCTTCGGCTTCCAACATCTGTTTCACATGGTCGCAGACACCAGCCTTGACCGAGTAACCAACGCCCTGTTCAGATTCGATCGGGCAGTAGAGGACTCTCTTCTTGTTGGGGTCGAGCGGCAGAACGCCTTTTTCTTCCTTGACAAGGGTGATTGCCTGGTCAGCAACCTCTTTCGCCCACTGTTTGTGCTCTTCACAGCCGAGAACCTTGAGAGCGTCTTCGACCTTGAGGTCTTCGGTCTGTTTGTACAGCTTCAGAGCAGCTTTCAGAGCCAGAACACGCATGACAGCTTCGTCGACTCTTTCCATGGTCAGGATGCCGTCTTCGACGCCCTTCTTCATGTACTCGAGGTCTTCAGCCATGTTCTTGTTGAACAGGAAGATATCAGCGCCGCAAGCGATGGAGTAGGGAACCGATTTGCTTCTGTCCATCGGGATGGTGAAGCCTGCCATTGTGGTCGCGTCGGTGCAGATAACGCCGTTGAAGCCGAGGTATTTGCGGAGCAGGCCGTCAGGACCGATCATTTCGGGCGACAGGGTTGCGGGCATGATATCCTCGTCTTTGATATCGGGGTTGATCTTCTTGGTCCATGCAGGCTGCATGATATGGCCGACCATGACGGTCAGAGCGCCTTTTTCGATAGAAGCCTTGTAGTTGTTGCCGTATGTAGCCATCCAGTCTTCGCAGGACATATCGTTGATCGAGCTGACCAGATGCTGGTCACGTTCGTCACGGCCGTCGCCGGGGAAGTGCTTGATGGAGACGCAGACGCCCAGCTTCTGGCATTCCTCGGTGTAAGCGGCGCCGTAGGCGGCGACACGGGCAGGGTCGGAACCGAAGGTACGGGTGTTGGTGATGGGGTTACGGAAGTTATAGTCGATATCGATGATCGGAGCGAAAGCGTAGTTCGCGCCGACAGCTTTGCCCTCTCTTGCGCAGAGGATACCCAGTCTCTTGGCGTTCTCGAGGTTATCGGTTGCAGCGATTTCCAGAGGAGCACCGATCAGGGTGCCTTCGTTGACGATACCGTTGCCGCCTTTTTCGATGTTGGCAGCGATCAGCATCGGGATCTTGCATTTTTTGCGGAACATATTGGTCGCGTTTACCGCTTCCTCAGCCGAGCAGGGACGGTACATAACGCCGCAGGGATGCATGGTGTTCAGCAGTTCGTCGATGTCAGCTTCCGTGTAGTTTCTCATGCAGGGGAAGAAAAGGGACTCGATCTTTTCGTCTTTGGTCATCGAAGCGAAGGTCGATTCCACCCAGGCAATATCCTCATCGTCCAGGTTAAAGGGCTTTGCTCTTAAATCGAACATTTTTAGTTCCTCCAGTCAAAGGTTTGGTAAATTGGAATAACGAAAGAACCTCAGCCAGTGTCCGCAGACGCAGTTACAGCATGAGATTCTTAAATTGATTAGTTTTATTTTACTACATTTCTGCCTTAAATTCAATAGCAAGTTATGAATGTATGATAAACAGTCCACTTTTTGGTTATTCACACAACATCATTTTTGTAATCTTGTGAAATATGCGCATGAAAATCCCGCACCCATTTATAACAAAAACAGGTACGGGATACGGATTCTCAATGCAGTCCGGCGGTATCATAAATCATAATCGCAATGGATATATTGCCGCTGTTTACTGTGTCGCTTCCAGTAAATATCGTTACCATCAGATCGGCGCGATGGTCGGTTCCTTCCGGGCTGTCAGGAAGCCAGTTGTTGCTTTCCATATACATACCGTCTGACTGGAGAGAAGCCTCTGCCGTGTCCAGGAAAGACTGCTGGTCGGTAAAACGCCCGAACGGCTGCTTGCCGTCCACCATTTCAACCGGTTCGCCCAGATTTTTCTCCATGTCGGCGTAGATGTCATGCAGTGCCTGCCAGGCGTCTTTTTGCTGATAATCGTCCAAGGTGACAGTATAAGTCGCTTCAACCAGCGCATCGTCCTTAAATCCGAGCTGTAACACGGCTGGATATCCGGCAGCCAGTCCATCCTCTTCCGGCAGTTCCCATCTGGCTGATGCTTCATCTCCCGTTTGTACAGCGTCTGATAGGTCAAGGCTGTATGTTTCTATGACTGCCTGTGAAGACATTCCCAGACCGTTTTCCAGAATTTCTTTATAACCGGGGTACGACGCAGGCTGCTGGTTGCAGCCGCCGGTCACCAGCAAAGCAGCGGTCAGAATGCAGCCGGTCAAAACAGTTCGCAATTTTTTCATGATAATCACCTCTTGCTGGTTTTCAA
>CALWWT010000052.1 GCA_944385325.1 uncultured Clostridia bacterium
CTTCGGTCTGGTCATGGGTAACGTAGATGAAGGTTGTGCCCAGACGGATGTGCAGTTTGGACAGCTCGGTTCTCATCTGAGCACGGAGCTTAGCGTCCAGGTTGGACAGAGGTTCGTCAAGCAGGAATACCTGAGGCTCACGGACGATTGCACGACCCAGAGCAACACGCTGACGCTGACCACCAGACAGAGCTTTCGGTTTACGGTCGAGCAGGTGGGTGATATCGAGGATGCGGGCAGCCTCTTCAACACGCTTTTTGATTTCTTCCTTGGGGGTCTTGCGGAGTTTCAGACCGAATGCCATGTTGTCGAATACGGTCATGTGGGGATACAGAGCGTAGTTCTGGAATACCATTGCGATGTCGCGATCCTTAGGAGCAACGTCGTTTACCAGACGGTCGCCGATGTACAGTTCGCCTTCGGAAATTTCTTCCAGACCAGCGATCATTCTCAGGGTGGTGGACTTACCGCAGCCGGAAGGACCGACCAGAACGATAAATTCCTTGTCCTGGATCTCCAAGCAGAAATCGGAAACAGCGGTTACACCGCCGGCGTATTTTTTATAAATGTTTTTCAGAGAAAGGCTTGCCATAACTAAAGAACCTCCTAAGTATTTGTGGAACGTTTTGTGTTGTCTGTAGTATAACAAATTTTTTGGATTCTGCCTAGTTCTTTATTGTCCAAAGATTAATTTTGTGGTTTGTGGATTTTGTATAATCAAAAATCTATACCATTGATATCAGAAGAAATCATTTGATTTCAAAAGATTTATGCCTGTTTTTTTGATGAAATACGTCATATTCATTATTTTCATCCGAAAACGTTTAAATTCAGCATTTAGAAAACCAATTTTTGGAAATAAATAGCCATTTCTCACGGATTTCTAATGATTTTGTACAGATAATTCTGACACGATTTATATAAAATATACTGTCAACAAATCGTCAAGTTTTTTATGCAATCAGACATCAAATTATGACACAATTGTAAATATGCCCAAAAAGTACAGGTTCCCTTCCCAGCCAGCCTTTTCATTGTAAAATATGTCACGGCAATCTGTATAAAAATTCATCCGTATTCTTTGGCAAAATTGATTTCATGGATTTTCTCATCTTCGTCCCATTTTTCCTATCTATAAAAAATACAGAAGAACATAAAAATTATCCTATCCATTTTCCAAAAATTATGGTAAAGTATAGAAGTAGAATAACGCCGCATTGCGGCAGAAGGAAGGACTCTTCATGCTTAGCCTTGATACCGTCAGACAAACCGCATACGCACTCGGACTCATACCGGTCATACGGATCGAAGACGCTGCCGACGCGCGCCCTCTTGCAGCCGCTCTGATCGACGGCGGACTTCCCGCTGCGGAAGTTACTTTCCGAACCGCCGCAGCTGCCAGAGCAATCGCCTCCATGCGGGAAGCGTTTCCCGACATGCTGATCTGTGCCGGAACCGTTCTCACGCCGCAGCAGGCTGACGAAGCCGTCAGAAGCGGTGCAAGTTTTATTGTATCCCCTGGGCTCAATCCGCGGGTAGTTTCCCATTGTCTGGAATACGGCATTCCGATCATTCCAGGATGTGCAACCCCTTCAGACATCGAATGCGCGATTTCAATGGGACTAGACACCGTTAAATTCTTTCCGGCAGAAGCAAACGGCGGCATTGCCGCGATCAAGGCAATGGCCGCTCCTTACGGGCAGGTCAGCTTTATGCCCACCGGCGGGATCAATGCCGGAAACCTTGGCAATTACCTTGCATTCAAAAAGATCCTCTGCTGCGGCGGCAGTTTCATGGTTCCGGATGCGGCGCTTTCATCGGGCGATTTTGCACTGATCACCGCGATGACCCGTCAGGCAGTTGCGGCAGTCCACCAGCTCAGACTCGAGTCTCTTCCGCTTTGCGGCGACGAAGACCGGCTGTCGTCGATGCTTGGTATGACCGGGCGCTGCCCGGTATATACCACCGCCAGCCTTGACCGTCTCAAAGGTTATTTGACGCTGACCGGCGTCAAATATACCGACGCTGACAATGCCATCACCGTTTCTGCCGGCGGACAGACCGTCCTGATCCGTCAGGCTTAAAACCCGGACAAAGGAGTGCAGCCAAAATGAAAACAGTTACTTTCGGCGAAATCATGCTTCGCCTTTCTCCTCCCGGCTACAGCCGGTTTGTACAGGCTTCCCAGTTTGACGTCGTTTACGGCGGCGGTGAAGCAAACGTCGCGGTCATGCTCGCTTCATGCGGGCTGGAAGCAGATTTTGTCACCGCGCTTCCAGCGCATGAGATCGGCCAGTGTGCAGTCAATGCGCTGCGCCGGTACGGAGTCGGTACAGAAGATATTCTCCGTCAGGGCGACCGGCTGGGCATTTATTTTATTGAAAACGGTGCCTCCCAGCGGGCGTCCAAGGTTATTTATGACCGCGCAGGCTCTTCCATTGCAAAAGCGTCAGCCTCGGATTTTGACTGGGAAAAGATCCTTTCAGGTGCCGGCTGGTTTCATTTTTCTGGTATTACGCCAGCCATCAGCGACGAAATGATTGCTGCTGTACAGGCTGCCTGCCATACCGCAAAGCAGATGGGCGTCAAAGTCAGCTGCGACCTCAACTACCGCAGCAAGATGTGGTCGGTAGAGAAAGCGCGTTCTGTCATGCAGCCGCTGATGGATTCAGTCGATCTGCTGATTGCCAATGAAGAGCATATCCGCACCATTCTGGAAATTGACACCTCTTCCCTTCCGGTCGAGGATACCAACCTCATCCCTGACGGCTGCATGGAAACCGCCCGGATGCTGAACAGGCGTTACCATATTCCAATGATCGCAATGACCCAGCGCCGCAGCCTTTCTGCCAGCGACAACCGTTTCAAGGGAATGCTATGGAAAGACGGTGAAGCCGCCTTCTCGCCTCAACATACCATGCATATTGTCGACCGTGTCGGCAGTGGTGATTCCTTCTCGGCAGGCATCCTGACCGGTCTGCAAAAGGGATGGAACGTACAGCAGACGGTAAACTTTGCGGCTGCTGCCTGCTGTCTCAAGCACAGCATTCCCGGCGACTTCAATCTTTGCAGCGAAGCAGAGATCCTGGCACTTGCCGGCGGCGACGGTTCCGGAAGTGTCCAACGGTGACAAAAATCCTATCCAAAAACGCCTGTGCAGGTTTCAAAGTCTGCACAGGCGTTTTATTCTGCTGAAAATCAGTTTTTATTCTGAATATCATAGTCCGCGTCATAATATGGGCGGTTGTCCTGATATTCGGGGTTGGTCGCACTGATAATATTATTGACAAAATCCAGTGCCCTATCGAGTTCTGCGCGGTTTTCCTCATTATCCTTAGCAGAGTTGCCCAGATAACGGACGCACAAATAATAACGCCGTTCCGGATAACCTTCCACCTCGATGCCGCCCAGCGACGACAGATGCCAAGCAACCCCCAGCGGATGGTCCGTGATATCAATCTTATCACCGCTGATATAATCTACATCCGGATACAGTTCACCAAAATCAATGAACATGCTGTCCCCTTCGGTACCGCCCATGACGATATCATAGGTATAATCGTCCAAAATATAGACCAGCTGGGAACCGGCAGAAAGTTCTGCGATAAACTTCTGATAATAGGCGTTTGCCATCTCGATATCTTCCATGCTGAAATAGGATTCACTCGCGGCAATATAAATCTGACCGTCTCCATCATAATCCGCCGCATATTCAGCAAGATCGGCGTCAATCGCTTCGGTAAAATAGCTGACTCCGGTATAGGTCGCGACACCGATCGAAAGATCCGGCTTGGGCGAGAAAAACATGTCCTTGATAAACCAGATGCCCAGTACCGCAAACATAACCGACAGCCAGGTGCGCATTTTATAATGGTACCAGTAGTTTTTCCATTTCTGCTTGAAGGTCTTGGGACGAAGTTCCTCTTCATGTTCAAATGTCAGCCCTTCGCCTTCGCCAAGTTCTCTGCCTTCCTGTGCCGCCTGGCGCATTTTTTTCAGTTCGATCAGCTCCTGCATTTCCTTGCGGCGCTGTTCCTGTTCTGTCAGGCGTCTTTTCTTTTTCGCCATCACCGTCATCCTTTCACTGCCGGTGCGCGGCAGCAAATCAGGCTCTGCGCGGCAGTCAGTTTACAATCTTCTGAACCCAAAGCATAAATCCTCAGTTGTTGAACATTATACCAATATCCGACGGAAAAATCAACCAGACTGCTTCATTATTCAGAAAAAGTTCCCAAATAGTAAACCATACATCCAAAATTTCGTCACAGTCGTTTGCCGGCAGCGCTTTTACGGAACTCGCGCGGAGAACAGCCAAAGGTATTTTTGAAAACACGGTTAAAGGTTTTAGCGTTCTGGAAGCCGGAACGGTTGACGACCTCAGTGACCGTCAGTCCGGTCAGCAGAAGCTGCTGGGCTTTCCGCAGCCGAAGCGTGGTCAGGTATTGATGGAAATGGATACCGGTATGACTGCGGAAAAAGCGAGAGAAATAATTCATATTAAACCCCACCGCATCGGCGCATTCCTTGAGCGAAATATCCCGGGTATAGTTTTCTGCCAGAAAAGACAGCGTTTTTTTCAGGCTGAGATCCCTGCTGCCACGCCGTATCAGCTGTTCATCGCCCACCGGCAGCCGACGCAGCAGCTGCACCGCAAGTTCAAACAGACCGCCCCGGACCGCCAGCTGCCAACCGGGAGACATGCCAAAAGCTTCATCCGCAAGCTTTCCGACCAGCTGCCTGAAACCAACTGCTGTCTGCTCATCCCACTGGCAGGAACACCGGGCACCATCCTGTAAAACCACCGGCAGCTTGTTTGCCTCCGTACCATTTTCAAACAGTCCGGGCTGCACCATCTTCGGCGCAAACCGTACCGACAGCCATTTAGCACCCGGTTCCGGCGTCAGGCAGTGGACCTCACCACTGCCGATCATCAGCAGATCATCTGCCTTAAGCCGGTATTCCCTTCCGGGAATCATCACCAGAACCGAACCTTCCTGCACCAGCAGGATCTCAAATTCATCATGCCAGTGGTAAAACTGGCGGCTTTCTGTCTGGATTTCCGCCGAAAAGGGAAAATCCGGACGGAGGACCTGTTCCTGAAAAATCGCATCCATATTCCCAACTCCTTTATATTCTGCATACCCGTTGCCGGAAATGCAGTAAAAACAGATACCGGAGACGGCCTTTTGGCTTTTTTATCTTTATCGTCTGCCGGCACCATTCAAACGGGCGGTGATTCATTCCGCCTGTTTTTGCCTGAACTTATAATTCGCCTGCGAGGATTCTCTTCTTTGTCTCTTCCGCGTCGGCGATATACAGCCTGTGCCAGGTGATAAACACCAGAATCGACCAGAGTTTACGATAGTTATCCGCCTTGCCGCTGCGATGGTCTTCCAGCATCTTCAAAGCAGCGTTTTTATCGATATATCCGTCTGCTTTGGAGTTCATGATAATATCCCTTGCCCACTCATACAGCTCATTTTTCAGCCATACACGGACCGGGACCGGATACCCAAGCTTCGGACGCATGAAGGTTTCGGGATTGACATAATCCTTGAAAGCATACCGCAGCAGATACTTGGTCGTACCTTCCCGCAGTTTTTCGTCGACCGACAAACTGGACGCAAACTTCCATACCTCACGGTCAAGGAACGGAACTCTTACTTCCAGCGAATGTGCCATCGACAACCGGTCGCCCTTAACCAGAATATCGCCTCTCAGCCAGGTCATCAGGTCGCAGTACTGCATCCGAATCATCGGATGCTCGCCTTTGGTCGCGGCAAAGATATCACGGGTCAATTCAGTATAGCTCTGGGACGGGTCAAAGGTCTTAAGGAACGCCTTTTTATCCTTTTCATCAAACAGAAAAGCATTGCCTACATACCGGTCTTCCAGCCTGGTACCGGCACGGTGGAAAAACGCCTTGCCTTTTACGCCGTCCGGCCAGATAGAGGAAATCCCGCGGCAGGCAGCCTTGAAAATCGCAGGTGCATTTTCAAAACGTCCCGACAGCTGGGAATCCTTATAGAACTTATATCCGCCGAACAATTCGTCCGAGCCCTCACCCGAAAGAATCGTCTTGACATACCGCGCGGCTTCTTCCGCGATCATATAAATTGCGACGGTCGACGGGTCGGCAACAGGGCTGTCCAGGCTCCATACCACCCGTTCAAACGCCTCTCTGAACTGCTCACAGTTGCCGCGCAGCTTGATATGCTCGACATTGAGGTGTTTAGCGATCTCACTTGCGTCGTCGATCTCCGAATAGGACGCAACGTCAAAACCGACTGTCAGCGCCTTGATACCAGGGTTGATACGGCTGGAAATCGCGGTAATGATCGCTGAGTCGATGCCCGAAGAAAGGAAAGTTCCGACCTCTACATCCGAGATCATATGGTACTCGACCGATTCGGTCAGTACCTTGCGCAAGCGTTCCGCCTTGCTTTCAAAGCTTTCGTGGGTCGGCGTCTGGAAGCGGTAATCCTCATACTGGACAATCTTTTCAATGCCGTTTGCGCTGAGCAGCATGTAATGGGAAGCCTCCAGTACCGAGACCTTGCCGCTTATAGTATGCGGTTCGGGAACATACTGGAAGGTAAAATAGTGCTGAAGCATCTTCGGATCGACAGTAAATCCGCCCATCTTCTCATCGAAGATGAATGCCTTCATTTCTGAAGCGAAAATTACGCCTGACTCGGATTCACGGTAATACATCGGCTTAATGCCAAACGGGTCGCGTCCGACAAAGCAGTTTTTCTGTTCGCCGTCATAGATCATAATGGCAAACATGCCTCTGAGCATTTTGATAAAATCAGGACCATGCTTGCGGTAGAGTGCCACCAGCACCTCGATTTCCGAATTGGTATGGAACTCCACACCCTCTTCCAGCAGCGGTTTGCGCAGGTCACGATAGTTATAAATTTCTCCGTTGAATACGGCTGTAAACCGTCCATCCGGCGAGGTATACGGCTGGGAACCGGTATCCAGGTCAATAATTGACAGCCGTCTGAAGGCTACGCAGAAATTGTCCCGAACAATATAATCGCTCTCATCCGGACCACGGTGACGGATGGCATGAGACATTGTCGTCAGCAGCTTTTCATCATTCTGTGAAGCATCGCGGTTAAACATTCCAACAAATCCGCACACACTCAAAAACCCCTTTCAAGGCTGCCGGCATCTTTCCTACCTGCCGGCGCCTATCATACAAATATCCTTCCCCGCACTGTAAACAGGGAAGGATATACATCATTGTATCATATTCAGTTTATTTATTGAAGATCGACAGCAGCGAGTCAAAATCCAGGTCATCCACACTTCCAGCGCTGGAAGCAGGAGCCTGCTCCTTGACCGTTTCCTTACGAACGGGAGTCTCAAAAGGAGAAGTCTTTGCAGCAGCCGGTTCTTCCGGTTTTGCAGCCTTCACGCCGGATGCAGCACCGGTAGAATTAGGTGCAGGTTTTGCAGCCGATTCAGATACCGAAACAGCGCCGGACTCACGGTCAAAACCCGTTGCAATAACGGTGACGCGCATTTCATTTTCCAGCGTTTCGTCGTAAACGATACCCCAGAAGATAATTGCTTCTTCGTCTACAGCCTGCTGGATCATCTGAGATACATGGTCCGCATCCGAGAAGAGCATATCAGGCGACGCGGTAATATTGACAATAACCGCCTTTGCACCCTCGATGGAAGTATCCAGCAGCGGGCTGGAGATTGCCATCGCAGCAGCTTTTTCTGCCATATCCTCGCCGGAAGCAGCGCCCATACCCATATGTGCCAGACCTGCGTTGCGGATAACACTGCACAAGTCCTCAAAGTCGAGGTTGACGTAACCGCTGGTGGAAATCAGGTTGGAGATAGAGGAGATACCCTGTTTCAGGACATTGTCCGCCTCTTCAAAAGCCTGTTTCATGCTGGCTTTTTTCAGGTCGATAACCTCACGGATACGGTCGTTGGGGATAACCACCAGCGAATCGACCTGCTCTTTGAGCATTTCGATTCCCTGAAGGGCATAGTTCATTCTTCTGCGGCCTTCATAGCCAAAAGGCTTGGTCACAACCGCAATCGTCAGGATATTCATTTCACGGGCGATCTGTGCAACGACAGGCGCAGCACCGGTACCGGTACCGCCGCCCATACCGGCGGTGATAAACAGCAGATCAGTTCCCTGCAAAGCAGCCGCGATTTCCTCACGGTTTTCCTCCGCGGCCTTCATGCCCATGTCAGGATTGCCGCCGGCACCGTGACCCTGCGAGCTCTTGATACCGATCTGGATGGTCAGATCAGCCTTAGAGATATTCAGAACCTGTTTATCGGTATTGACAGCAATAAACTCGACGCCCTCGACCCCGTCCTCGACCATGCGGTTGACCGCATTGCCGCCGGCGCCGCCAACACCGACTACTTTAATGTTTGTAGTTCTCTCGTCTTCGGTTTCCAGAGTAAATTTCACGTTCATTTCCTCCTATGGAAAGAGCGGAGCAAAAGCCCACTTTCTCTGTCCGCTCCCTAATTTGACTTCCGGCTTTTATGGGCCATACGCTTTTATTTCCCAGAAAAGCGACTCACCGCACAGTTTGCGGTGCAGGGCCGGTGCATGCCAGCCAGAGCGGTCGGTTCCCTGTTCACTGTACCAGGCAGACCTGTCCACTCTGAACCCATGTTATAGCTATTATGGTAACAGATTTATCAGAAAAGTGCAAGGGAAAAAATGCAAAATTCATCGTGAACAGCAAATTTTTTCTTGAATTGCTAACAAATCACCTTTAATTTTCCGGAAAACAGATGAATTGACCATCAACCGGAAATTCCCGGCACGCTTGGAGCTTCAGTTCCGACACCGGAACCGGTACTTCCCTGTCCGGAAGCGCCGTTCACCGCGCCAACCTGTGGCTGGGAACTTTGCTGTGACGATTCCTGGGCAGTTTCAGACGATGTGTTATCGGCAGTATCCGAAGAACTGCTTGTCTCTCCGCTGCCCGAAGAACTGCCGGAACTGCCAAAACCGGCTGCACTGCCCGATTGAGACGGCATCAGCGGCAGAATCATGCCGTCAGAGGTCGCATGAGATTCGCCTTCCTGCTGCGTTTCAGAAGAAGAGGATTCTTCCGAAGTCTGGCTTTCGCCCTGTTCGCCGCCCTCAGTGGTTTCACTGCCACCTTCTTCAGTGCCCTGCTGCTCAGTGGTTTCGGTTTCTTCCGGCTGCTGGGTCTGATAGAGGCTTTCTTCCAGCGTTTCCGAATAGGGGTCCTTCCAGTTCCAGCCGGGCTGCGCTGCTCCGTCCGGCACCGTACAAGCTGCCTGGTTATTAAAGTATATCCGGTCGGGGTTGATCATATTAATCACACCGGTTTCGTCGACACCGACCGCGCCTGAATCATACAGAATTGCTT
>CALWWT010000053.1 GCA_944385325.1 uncultured Clostridia bacterium
ATCTGAAAATCATGCAGTTTTCCAATCGGATGGAACGTTTTGGCAGTGGTATCTTCTCGGTGCCGCTCGAGCAAAAGCAGCAGGCAATTGCCGCGGGTAAAAAGGTCGTCGATCTCTCGGTCGGTACACCAAATATCCCGCCCGCTCCCCATATTATCAAGGCACTGACCGACGCCGCTTCTGACCCGGCAAATT
Organism: uncultured Clostridia bacterium; assembly: GCA_944385325.1. GTDB lineage: Bacteria > Bacillota > Clostridia > Oscillospirales > Ruminococcaceae > Faecivivens. The sequence continues at coordinate 196 of CALWWT010000053.1, forward strand.
ACGTCTATGCAATCAAGGATTCATCGGCACTGCTGAAAGCGGCTGCTTACTGGTATAAAACCCGTTACGGGGTAGAGCTTGACCCGGAGACCGAGATTGTCTCGCTGCTGGGCAGCCAGGACGGGCTGTCCCACCTTGCGCTGACGATTGCAGACGAGGGGGACACCGTACTGGTTCCCGACCCATGCTACCCGGTTTTTGCTGACGGCCCGGCGCTCGCCGGCGCAAGGCTGGTGTACATGCCGCTGAAACCCGAAAACAATTATCTGGTCGACTTTGACGCGATCGACCCGGAGGACGCGAAAAAAGCAAAACTGATGGTCGTATCCTACCCCAACAACCCGACAACCGCTGCGGCTCCTGACTGGTGGTATGAGAAGCTGATTGCGTTTGCAAAAAAATATGACATTATCGTCCTGCACGACAACGCCTATTCCGAGCTTGCGTTTGACGGGCTGCGGTGCGGCAGTTTTCTTGCGCATGAGGGCGCAAAGGAAGTCGGTGTCGAGTTCAATTCCCTCTCGAAGACCTACGGGCTTGCAGGTGCACGGATCGGGTTCTGTCTCGGAAACGCCGGGGTGGTGCAGAAACTCGGACAGCTCAAGTCCAATCTCGATTATGGTATGTTTCTGCCGGTACAGGCGGCTGCAATCGCCGCGATCACCGGTGACCAGTCCTGTGTCGGGACGACCCGTGAAGCCTACCGCAAACGGAGGGATATCCTCTGCGACGGTCTGACCGCGATCGGATGGAAGGTCGATAGAAGCCCGGCAACGATGTTTGTCTGGGCGAGTCTCCCGGACGGGTACACCGATTCGGTACAGTTTAGCCGGGAACTGCTGGAAAAATCCGGCGTTATGGTCACACCGGGCGCTGCATTCGGACCGTCGGGTGAAGGTCATGTCCGGATGGCACTGGTTCAGTCGGACGAGGAAATGCGCTGGGCAATCGACAGCATTGCCAAAAGCGGTATCCTGAATAAATAAACGGCAGCCGGGACGCAATGACCGGTATGCTAAATCCTGCCACGGACATTTGACTGTGTCCGTGGCTTTTTATTTGCCATCTGTCAGGCAGAAGATATAATTGTAAACCGTTTTTTTGTATAAGATGCGACTTGAAACCGGACAGCCAATCTGCTACGATAAAAATACAATAAAACTGCCGCTGGCTAAAGGAGGAATTTGATGAAAAAATTCGCGCTGCTTGTTTACCCGGAATTCAGCTTGCAGGAGGTTATGAACCTTTCAAGGCTGTTCCGGTGGAGTTATGACATCTGCACCGAAGTTATCTCGTCCGGCATGGACGCTGTAACTAGCGAAGAAGGGATTTCGGTACTCCCACAGAAAACAACCGATGAATTTGACCCGAAAGACTATGCCTGTCTGATTCTGCCGGGATGCAGCGACCTGCGGGCAGTTTTACAGGATAAGAAGATTCTGGATTTTCTGCGCTCCTTTGCCGGCAGCGATACCTTTCCGATTGGTGCGATCTGTTCCGGACCGATGCTGCTGGCATGGGCAGGACTGCTGAAAGGGAAAAAGTTCACCGCGTCTATTTACATGGACTTTTTCGATATCTTCCCGTTTCTTGAAAAGGAGAACTTTGTCGCTGCACCCTCCGTTGCCGCAGGCAATATCGTCACCGCTGGCGGAAGCAATTTCAACGGATTTGCGGTGGAAATGGCGCACCTGCTGGGGCTGGAATGTCCCGACCGGATTTTCAGCGGCTATATGGACAGCTGGACACCGGAAGATTATGACGAGCATCTGCCGCCCGAAGCTGTCGAAGAAATCAAGGCCGAGTTTGCAGGGTTGCTGTAAAGCAACAATGGATTTTACCGGAGGTGAACGGTCATGACAAAAAGCTGGACAAAAACAGGTTATCGGATTTTGATGCTGCTTTGCGGGTTTTGCATGGCTACTGTGGCTGTCCTGCTCAGTATTCTGTATTACCAGCACGCCCATCCGCCGGAACCGGAATTTCTGACCGATGAGGAGCAGCTGGAAATGCACCTGTCAGACCGTGACGCAGGATATGCAAAGCTGTGCAGTACCGCAGCCGGGACGGTCGGTAATGAGCTGATCGCCTTCGGTGCAGGTGAAAATGGATTTGAAAAAATCGCATACTTTGACCTTTACTTTATATTTGAGGACGGACAGGTGCAGCAGGAAGGTACCGTAAACGGCAGCAGCTATAACCTGCACACGCTGGATGAAATGACAGCCGAACTGTACTCTGCCCTGACCGCCGATGGACAATTGGTCGCGATTGTATATGACGCGGAAGGAACCGTCCTGATTCAGTCCGACGGCAGTCTTACCCGGCTGCAAGAGTATTATGTCCATGATAACACGCTGACAGAATGTACCGAAAGCTATCTGGAACAGCATTTTGACCAGCTGGAATTTGATACCGCGCTGCCGTCTGCATAAAAAATACACCAGGAAATCCGATTTTGTTCGGGCTTCCCGGTGTTTTATATTTGTCAGAAAATCAATCGGCATACACCGAATCAATGCCCAGATATTCCTCAAGGCAAAGTCCGCTTTCATATACCTTTTCAGCGGTTTCTTTCCCCAGATACCGCACATGCCACGGCTCATAGTTATAGCCGGTAATATCCTCTTTATCCGCGGGATAACGGATGATAAACCCATATTCATGGGCATGTTTTTCCAGCCATTCCGCTTCCGGCGTACCGGCAAAAGCATCACTGATCTCATTCAGGTCAAAAGCCTGACCGGTCTGGTGTTCAGAATGCCCGGGGCGTGCCGAGTAGGTATCCGCCATTTCTGCACCATCCCGCTCGACATACCGCTGATACAGACCCTGCTGATACTCGTAGGAACGGAAACCCGACGCTATATACAGGTTAATGCCATCCTTTGCCGCGCCCGCTGCCATTTCATCAAAGGCAGACTGTGCTTCCGGCAGTACACCGGGATTGTAGTCAGCAGGCAGACTATAACTTTTATTGGCAATCAGGATACCGTTTACATAGGTTATGCCGTCCACCACCTGAATATCTGGTTCAGACTCTGAAAGCTCTCCGGTAACAGAGCTTTCAGACTGCTGTTCACTCTCACCAGTTGAAGCCTCCGACTGCGGTACACTCTCATCAGTCGAAGATGCTGACTGCTGCATATTCTCATCCGTTGAAGAGACTGACTGTTCCGACTGTACAGATGACTGCTGTTCCTCCACTGTATCAGATCGGAATAATGATTTCCAGCTGATGGCAACCGCTATAATAATCAAAATAACAACGCCCAGTACAATCGCTCTCGGACGGATGGTTCTCCTTCTTTTTCTCACTCTGCGTTTCTGTCCTGTTGTGCCTGCGGAGCGATAACCATTGTTTCGCTGCATATCAAAATCCTCTTTTCTGCTAATATTCTAACTATTATACATTTAAAAGGTCGAAAAAGTTTCAATCAGAAAAAATTTTGTCAAAAAAACCAGTTTTTATTCCCTTCCTTGCTTCTATCATCAAAAAACACCGGAAAGTCCGAGTTGATTCGGATTTCCCGGTGTTTTATATTTTTTCAGTGTCTGCGCCAGCCAAGACGGATAAAGGACACAGCCGCAAGGTACAAGCATATTGCCGCCGCCAGTATCCATCCAAGCGACCGCACTGCATCTGCGGTTATGGTATTCAGTCCCATCACGCCAAGGTGCGCGATCAGATAACAGACCGGTGCCAGCCAGAGATAAAACAACGGTTTTCCCAGCTTCTTCTTTCGCACAACAACCGCCAATATTCCCAAAATGACAACCGAGCCTGCCGCTATCACAAGATAGTACCCCATCACCAATCGCGGCAATGTCTGCCTCCCATCTGCCGAGGTACTGCCCCAGATCAGGGTATCTTCTCCGGCAAAGTCGGCGTAATAAAGTGCACTGCCCAGCTGTTCACGCGGAATGACAACCGTTTCCCGGTCATTTTGCGGCGAAATCGCGTTTTTCCAGACGGAAAGCGTCGTTTCACCACCAGCCGAATCGACTGTTATTCCGGAATGCGGCTGGCTGACGGTTACGACAAGATCGCCGACTTCCAGTGCTTCTACCGTCAGCAGATCATTGCTGTACGGCAGCCAGACCGGTTCGGTCAGCCTGGCAAATACGCAAAACACGACCGCCAGCACCATCCCGACTGCACCCGCAACCGTCCGCCGCCTTTTGGCAGTAATTGCATTTTTGACCTCCCGCAGCGGTACCTCCGGTGCTATTTTGGGAACGACATCCTGTTCAAGCTGCAATTTGACTCGGCGGCATTCCGAACAGACCGCGACATGTTCGATAACCGCTGCCTGGGTCTGTTCACTGGATAATCCTTCCACCACCAAAGGCAGCAAATCCTGCACAATTTCACAACTCAGCTTCATTTTGCCCGCTCCTTTCCCAATCTTCCATTCCTGCGCGGATCTTCTGTTTTGCCCGGTGATAGGTGACACATGCCCAGTTGGCAGTTCTGCCGAACATCCGCCCAATCTCCGAAAATCCCAGCTCTCCCAGTACCCGCAGTGAAAATACCTCCCGATACGGTTCCGGAAGGGCATGGAGCAGCCGGTAAATTTCCTGGGTGTCTTCCTTTTCGTCGAGTTCCCGCTCGAGGTCGGTGTCCGACGGAACATCATCCCCTATTTCCAGCGGAGATTCACGACCCTGACGTCTCAGTGTATCTCTCCAGCAGTTTTTGCCAATTCCGCACAGCCAGACCCGAATTTCACTGTCTCCGCGAAACCGGTCAATATTTTTCATCGCGCGCCAGAAGGTTTCAGCGGTCAGTTCCTCGGCCAGATGTTCATCACCAGTCAGTTTGAGCAGATATCGGTACACGTCCCCAAAGTACGCCCGGTACACCTTTTCAAAATCCATGCCCTTCACCTCCTCACTTTCTCCCGGCATTTATCAGTCGCACAAAAACGGCGAATCTTACAGCTGCCATAAAATTTATCTGGTTACATCAGCGTATTCCATCCAGTATACTATACCCAAACGTCTAAAACAAAAATACACGAAAAAGCGACAGCCATCCAGCTGCCGCTCACCGCAAATCATACATCAATCAGATAAACAGTTCACACTCTTTCCGCTCAGAGCAGACCTTCTTCAGTGCCACTCCCACCGCAGTCATCATGACCGGATTAACCTTCCGCGCAGAATGCGGACATACCGCAACGCACCGCATACAAGAGATACATACATCACCATTCACCTTTTTGGGGTCCTGTGCATCAATTGCCCCAACCGGACATTCCTTCGCACAGATACCGCATGATACACATTCCTTGTCTGCTTTTGGAACCATTCCACTGCCGCCTGATTTTTTATAGGGACGGTTGCCGGGCAGAACCGGTTCAATGGTATCACCAGAAGCAATCTTCGCCTGGATCTGTGTGGTAAATTCGACAATTACCTTACGGTCTGCATCATCCGGACGACCAGTTGCAAACTGACGGGCAATCGAATGTTCTGCAATCGCCCCGACCGCTGCAATTACCTTAAAACCTGCCTTTTTAGCGGTATCCAGCATTTCCACCAGCGTGTCTTCGTAGGCACGGTTGCCATATACACAAACTAATACCGCGCGGGCTCCGTTGCCATGCACTGCTGCCAATCGTTCCGCGGCAATGCCCGGCACACGTCCGCCATACGACGGAACAGCAATCACTGCAATATCCTCACTGCTCAGCGCAACACTGCCAAAATCCCCATTGACCTCGGTCAGATCGACAGGTATCTTCTCTCCTCCCAACTGACCGGTCAGAATATCTGCAACCTTTTTGGTTCCACCAGTTGGGCTGAAAATGAACTGATACACTTTCATGTACAAATCCTCCTCTTATCATTGAATAAGTACCTCGTTAACCGCACCTGTACCGCTGCGGAAAAACCCTTCTCAGCAAAATCCTCTTGCATTTTTCTGAAAAGACCGATACAATATAGATGTAAATACAACTGTTACATCTACAGAAAAGTTTACCACTTATTTGATGTAATGTCAAGAGTTACATCTTACGCCATATTATTTCTACGAAAGGATTTTATCATGCAGATCAGTATGAAATGTTCTGTCGCGGTGCACTGTCTCATATTTATTCATGAGACAAAAGGCATTGCCAAAGTTACCAGTACGCTCCTCGCCCAAAGTACCGGATGTAATCCTGTTGTCATCCGCAACGTCATCAGCGGACTGAAAAAAGCCGGGCTGATTACCGTCGCGCGCGGAACCGGTGGTGCACAGCTGGCAGCTGATCCTTCGGAGATTACTCTCTATCAGATTTATACCGCTTTGGAACCGGATGGACTGTCGGAACTGATCGGTATTCATGCCTGTCAGGGGCGTACATGCCCCATTGCACAGAATATCGGGCATGTGCTGCAAAAACCCTATCAGCAGATTGAGAATACAATCAGGCAAACAATGGAAACTATTACGCTGCAGTCGATGATCGATGATTATCATCAGCTGGTACAAAAATCAGATTGATTTCTGCACCTAAAAGAAAAAGGCGCCGCTCAATCCGGAGAGACGCCTTTTTGTTTACTGACAATCCGGGCAGCGCTTTTTCATTTCAGCGATAAACGCCTGTTTTTCCACGACCGCGATCATAACACAGCCGTTTTTGCCATACCGAATTTCAATCCGGTCGATCGACGCGGCAAGTGAAGACAACATGTTATGTGTTTCGGATATGGCGGTCACCTCGCTGTAACGTATCGGCAGCTGTATCAGCCCGAAAACAATCGTCAGTCCGCCGCTTTCCATCCGGACATAATTTCTCCCGACGATCAGCCCGCAAAATCCCTCAACCACGCCCAGTACCAGCAGGTCAACCACAGCTGCTCCCGTCATGCCATCCATAAACGCCGTTACAATAATCGGAACCAGAATCACGGCAATCAATATCATAATGCCGTAAAACCACCAGTCAACTTTTCCTTTAAAAATCATGCCTTGATGCTCGTACAGTTTGGACTTAGCCGTCAAAGACATTGTTTCGGCATTATAATATGACATACGCCGGCACCTCCTTGCTGCAGCAGTTCCTTCTCCATTATTATAGCAAAATTTTTTTCTGTTCACAAGATACCGGCAATTGAAAAGAGCGCTGTTCCTGTTGGAACAACGCCCTTTGTAAACATTTTATTTACCTTCGACTGCTGCGCCAGCATCTGGTTTATCAAACCAGTTCTTCCTCGATCAGCTCATTCTGCCTGACATATGGAAAGATCGGATATCCTTAGAGGATGCAGTTCTTCAAGGACAATACCGTCTGTCTGCAAATAGTAGAATTGAATTCTGCCATCGATACCATGAACAGTCAAAATACCGTCTGAGCCGCTGTCATCCAAATACAAAAACGGCATCGTTCCCCGAACGCCGTAATCGGCAAGGGAATACCGAGCGATTTCCATCGACAGACCATCCACCAAAATCAGCTCTCCCGTCAGATAATCCGTCAATCCAATCACAGAAGCATCCTGTGTATTGATACCCATACAAAAATATACATGTTCATCCTGCGATGGTAAACCTGCCAACAACTGGGTTGCTTCCTCAATATTGAGGATTACGGATTCATCCGACACATTCCCAAAATAAGCAATATTTCCAACCATTTCAAAATTTTGAATCGCATATTCCTGAACCGGTCGGGTCAAATCTGACAGATCGCAGCTACTTAACAACTGTCCGTTAAGATCATAAATTTCCAACAGATAACAAACCCTGTCACCATCTTTTTGCTGAAGGTACGCACAGATTCCCTTTTCAGGAGAATAGGTATAATTCAACAGCTGCCTGCCTTCACGCGTTTCTCCGTTACAGCAAAATGAAACAATCCGACTGCTCTCTCCGGTGTCCGGCTGCCAGGCAGAAATATGGTATTTCCATTCTTCTTTGGAACCATCCACTGTCTCATATAAAAGCAAATCCTCCGCCTGCCGTAAAAACAGAAAGAGCGAATCGGTTTCACCTAAAACAACCTGATCAAATGTACCATCCGCACCATAAAAATAAAGGCAAGCCTCAAACTGATGTTCCGCACCATCCAACTGTCGGTAACAGACAGTCGTATACAACCGATCATCGACAAAAGCATACCGCCCATCAGACAGATAACTGCTTTCCAGAAAACCACGTCTGTATAGCTGTCCTGTTCCGTCGTAAGAGACCAATGAAGTTTTACCTTCATCTGTATGTTCCACACCATAGAGAACCCCATCATGAAATGCGGAAAGTGAAAAACAGGCGCTTAATTCTTCAATACTTACCGCACGCCGCTCTGCTACATTTTGCTGCCGGAGCACACTACATCCAGATAACAGAAGTAGCAGGAACACGCCGGCAAAAGTAATAAATCTTTTACCATTCAATACAGGTACCCCGTTCCAGAGCCATAAGAGGTTATCGCTGAATAGACTGTGTCTGCATACTTTTGATAATATGCAGAACTATTTGGATCAAGATATTTCATATACGAATCAGCCATTTGTACTTGCCCCATATCACTTGTGATCGCATTCACACACAGCGCATGGCCATCTGTACGATAGGTAATGCCTGTTAAATATTTCAGTGCTGATTGAGCGGTAGCAGGAACACAATAATTTTCCTCTAATTGTGTATAACATACAAAAGTACCCGGTAAACTTAGCCAATTAGAACCAGCCAGAGCCTCTCTTCTTAACTCAGCAACTAACAGGGCATATTCTTCCGATGTGCTCACACACTCAGATATCAAATTCGACTTACATTCGTCGGAGAGTCCAGTTTTTTCAATCGAGCCCATCGGAACGTGGGCGACCATCGCGATCAAGTCCGCGGCGACACGCCGCCCATCGCGATCAAGTCAGCCCGGACACCGGGCCGCGTTCGCTCAGGCTGTTTCTTTCACGATCGAGCCCATCGGAACGTGGGCGACCAGCGCGATCAAGTCCGCGGCGACACGCCGCCCATCGCGATCAAGTCAGTGACGACACGCCACTTAGCAGACGCCCTGTGCAATCATGGCGTCGGCGATCTTCTCGAAGCCTGCGATGTTTGCACCGGCGACGAGGTTGCCTTCCATGCCGTACTTCTTAGCAGCATTGTAAGAATCGTGGAAGATGGTGACCATGATGTTCTTAAGTTTCGCGTCGACCTCTTCAAAGGTCCAGGACAGACGCTGAGAGTTCTGGCTCATTTCCAGACCGGAGGTTGCAACACCGCCGGCGTTGGAAGCCTTTGCAGGCCCAAACAGAATGCCGGCAGACTGGAATGCTTCAATCGCACCAGGAGTAGAAGGCATGTTTGCGCCCTCTGCAACTGCCATTACGCCGTTTGCAACCAGAACCTTTGCGGACTCTTCGTCCAGCTCGTTCTGGGTTGCGCAGGGCAGCGCGATATCGCACTTGATCGTCCAGATGCCCTTGCAGCCTTCGGTATAAACAGAGCCGGGAACGCGGGCAGCGTATTCTTTGATACGACCTCTCTCAACTTCCTTGATCTGTTTGACAACGTCAAGGTTGATACCGTTGGGGTCATAGATGTAACCGTTGGAGTCGGACAGCGCAACGACTTTGCCGCCCAGCTGGGTAGCTTTTTCGGTCGCGTAGATCGCAACGTTGCCGGAGCCGGAAATAACAACAGTCTTGCCCTTGAAGGAATCGCCCTTCATGCAGGAGAGCATCTCTTCGGTGAAGTAGCACAGACCATAACCGGTAGCTTCAGTTCTTGCCAGAGAGCCGCCATAGGTCAGACCCTTGCCGGTCAGAACGCCGGTAAACTCGTTGCGGATGCGTTTGTACTGACCGAACATAAAGCCGATCTCTCTGCCGCCGACGCCGATGTCACCTGCGGGAACGTCGGTGTCAGGACCGATGTGACGGCACAGCTCGGTCATGAAGGACTGGCAGAAACGCATGATTTCCATATCAGACTTGCCCTTGGGGTCAAAGTCAGAACCGCCTTTGCCGCCGCCCATCGGGAGGGTTGTCAGAGCATTTTTGAAGCACTGCTCAAAACCGAGGAACTTGATGACAGAAGTGCAGACGGTCGGATGCAGACGCAGACCACCCTTGTACGGACCGATCGCGGAGTTGAACTCAACGCGGAAACCACGGTTGACCTGGACATTGCCATTGTCGTCCACCCACGGAACACGGAACTGGATGAATCTTTCCGGCTCGGTGATACGGCCGACGACATTCAGTTTTTCCAGTTCAGGACGAGCTTCGACAACAGGCTCGAGAGATTCGAGAACCTCAGTGACAGCCTGGATGAATTCAGGTTCGCCGGCGTCTCTTTTTTCTACCTCGGCGAGGACTTTTTTCAGGTACTCATTTTTTAATGCCATAGTGTAACCCTCCTAAAATTTAAGCACTTTAAGCGCGTGAGTTCATTATACACCAACTTGGAAAAAATTGCAATATTTTTTTTAAAATCCGTCAGATTTTTTTCGTTTTAAAAAATAGCACAGACAAATCCGTTCCTTTTTCTTCCAAAAGCCGCAGGTAAAATATTTTTTACAAATACTGTCTTCTGCCGCCGACCAGGCTGGAAATGCCCGAAAATCCGGCATTTTCAGCCGATTTAACGCATTGACAGGCAAAAATCAGGCTGTGATAAAGCCGGATGGTTGTATGAGCGGTATCCAATGTGTATGAAAAGACGATTTTGCGGCAAAAAATGAATCTTTCGGAATAAATCCTGCATCCATGCATAAAAAAGCGGACAGGCACAAGCCTGTCCGTCCTGAGAGTGTCGAAGAAGTATTTTGGAGAATTTGAAAACCGCTAAAACTCATCCGAAGTTTACCATAGAACGGAAAGCAGGTCCAGGGCGGTAGCCCTGGGCGCGCCCTTGGCGCGCAACCCCATAA
>CALWWT010000054.1 GCA_944385325.1 uncultured Clostridia bacterium
ATTGGACAACCCTTGTTTAGAGGACAGCAAGTCCAGGGGCGGACGGTTCGCGTTGCGAACCAGACAGTTTGCCAGCAAACTGTACGGCTTTCTGGGAAAGCCTGCCCTGGGCGCGCGTAAGCGCGCAACCCCATAAAAAAACGCAGCTATTGCCGCGGCAAGCGGCAATGGCGGAAAAAGAGGACGAGCGATTGACTTTATTGACAGCCTGTTGCGGTCAGCAGAATAAACTGCTGACCGCAATTTTTATTTGCCATTCATTTAGGGTAAAGTGAAAATGTACCGAAAAAAATCGGCTGTTATTTTTTTACCCAAAAGCCGCATGAATCATACTCAAAAATTCCTCATGTCTCGGTACGAAATCCCCAAGAAAGCTTTCCGCCAGTCTCTTCCCGTTTCCAGGCAGCTGAAAGCATATATACACTGCCCGAACGCGGCAAAAACCCTTCCCCCGGAACGAGTATTTCTTCTTCCGGAAGAGCATCCGGATTCCCGTCGGTCTTCCAGCGCAGAAGCTGGATACTGTCCGGATTTCCAGCTGTCCCGGCAAAAGTCACCCGCAGCTTTCCTCCGGAAGACGGAATGGATACCATCCGTTGCTGCTGCCAGCAGATCGGCAGGCTGGAATCCTGACAGAATCCACTTTTTCCCCTGTTCCAGACTGAGCTGCCCCTGACCGGTTTGTAACATACAGACCTTTCGCCGTCTTCCCGAATAATCCGCAAGGTGGGCATTCCAAAGTTTTCCTCAGCCGACATCTGCGACTGAACACGGTTCCATTCCTCTATCAGTGCCGAAACATCCTCTGTATGACCAGTTACTGTCACTTTGCTGCATCCACTCAGCTGCATCGGCCAGCTTTCCAGCACAGCGGTATAGTTATAACGCACCTGCTGACCTGCTGACAGTTTATCAACTGAAACGGCATTTCCATCTGCATCCTCCCAAGTTACTCCATCAAATGCGATGTATGTTGCCGAATCAATTCCTTCCGACGCAACGTATACACCGGTATCCACGATCTGAAAAATCAATCCGGTTTTATAACTTTCCCTGACGGTATTGTCGGATTGAAGCGTACATCCTGCGACCGAAAAAGCGGTCATGATACTTCCAGCGATTGCCGCAGCCAGTCGGGAAGCAAAACCTCCTGCCTTTTTCCTCCAACGCATCCCGATTCCCCCTTTTATCCCAGATATTTCCCTGACAGACAACTTTCCTGTCTGTATAGAAATACATATAAACTGGTCAAAAAGTTGCATCCCAAATAACTTTTTTACAACTGCTGTTTTTACGCACCTTATAATGTGTAAAACAGCAGTTGTAAAAAATGAAAAAGCCCGTAAGAACCGATTCTTACGGGCTTTTTCTGGTCTGAGTGACAAGACTTGAACTTGCGGCCTCTACCACCCCAAGGTAGCGCGCTACCACCTGCGCCACACCCAGATTTTTCAGTTATTTTTTTGCTTGTTTCTGAGGTGTTCCCCGTCAACGTTAGCTATTATATCACGGCAAAATGCAAAATGCAAGCCCTTTTTTGATATTTTACCATTTGCACAAAAATAACCTGTTTTTAGCAATATTTTGCATCGCCGATGATCGGGACAAAATCTGCAATCACCGGCAGATGCAAAAGCAAAATCCTTAGTCAAAATTCGGCATATCATTGCTGGTCAGCAGCCAGTTATATGCAACCAGTTCGATTTCGACCATAGCGCCTTTAGGAAGATCCTTGACCGCAAATGCCGCGCGCGCAGGCAGGATCTCACCGTTAAAGTATTTGCCGTAAATCTCATTTACAGCGCCGAAGTTGCCGATATCGCTCAGCAGAACGGTAGCCTTGACAACGTCGTCAAAAGTCATGCCCGCTTCGGTCAGAATAGCGGAAAGATTCTTAAAAACCTGCTCTGTCTGTTCCTCGATCGTCGTGCCGACAATCTCGCCGGTTTCGGGAGAAAGCGGAATCTGACCGGAAACATAAAGGAAATCACCGGCTTTGACAGCCTGGGAATAGGGACCGATTGCTGCCGGAGCGTTTGGAGTCGAAATTTTCTTTTTCATAATCGTTTTCCTTTCACTTTGAATTTATCCTCACACCGGGTCGTATCGCCCGGCGGTTGAAACCAGGTCAGGGCGCCGGCTTTATGGGACGGTCACCATAATACATGTAAAAATTGCAGCGCAGCATACCGTTGTACAATCGGCGGATCTTATTTGCACGCCGACCAAACTGCGCCTCAAACTCCTCATCGGGAGAAATGATATAATACCCTGTTGTGCCGCGTCTGAAGACACGTCCCATCGTCTTTTCAATCTGTCTTGCCTGTTCAACATCCAGCATCCGCTCGCCATACGGCGGATTGGTGACGACCACGGCGGCGGTATCCGGAACCTTGAATTCCTTAATATCCCGTATCCGAACCCGGACACGCTCTGCAACACCAGCTTTTCTGGCATTATCCAGTGCCAGCTCAAAAGCGTTCCGGTCGATATCACTGCCGAACGCGCAAAACTGTGCGTCTCTCCGTACAAGGTCAAGACCTCTTGCCCGTTCTTCTTTCCAGATGTGCGGCGGCACCGCGTCCCATTTTTCCGCAGCGAATCCGCGTCCGATGCCAGCCGGGATATTCAGTGCCCGCAGTGCGCCTTCGATCAGGATGGTTCCCGAACCACAAAACGGGTCATACAGCTGGGTATCCTTCTTGACAAACGCCAGGTCCAACATCCCGGACGCCAACGTCTCGCGGATAGGCGCTTCATTGGCATTTTTCCGGTAGCCGCGTTTATGCAGCCCGGCGCCTGAGGTATCCAGCATGATGACCGCATGATCCTTCATGATCGAAAACTGGATCTGATGAACCGGCCCGGTTTCTTCAAACCAGCTGACGCCATACTTTTCCCGCAGGCGCTCGACAGCAGCCTTTTTGATAATTTTCTGGCAGTCCGGCACCGAATGGAGCGCCGAATGGATCGCGTATCCTTTTACCGGGAAAGCGTCCGGTTTTCCGACAAACTCTTCCAGCGGCAGTGCCCGTACTCCGTCAAACAGTTCGGTAAAGCTTCGTGCGTCAAATTCCCCCAACCGGATCAGCACCCGTTCGGCTGTACGCAGATTCAGGTTTGCGCGTGCCATCATATTGAGCGGACCGGTAAACTGTACCCGACCGTCGCTGACCAGCACGTTTTCACCGCCCAGCCTCCTGACCTCACCAGCCAGAATACTCTCCAGTCCAAAAAGACAGGGAGCAATATAGGTATATTCCATAGACAATTCCTTTCCAGCAGATAATACCTACCCGGGAAACCGGCATTCGACCGGCAGCCTTCTTATTTATCTCAATAGCAAAAGCTGCCGCGTTTCCCGGCGGCAGCTTTATTATACCATATTTCAGCCTTTGGGAAAAGGGCTCATTTTACCCTTTTCCGGCAAAACCCGTTATCCGGGAATCAGCACGCCATATCCGCTGTCGCTGCGGCGGTATACCACATTGACAACGCCGGTCTCGGCATTCTCAAACATAAAGAAGCTGTGTCCCAACAGGGTCATCTGGGTAATTGCCTCTTCAACCGACATCGGGCGGAGCTCAACGACCTTCTCGCGGACGACCTCATAAGAATATTCATCCGGAATTGCTTCGATCTGTTCAAAGGCGGAAACTTTCAGCTTTTTCTGAAGTCTGGTCTTATTGCGGCGGATTCTTCTGATAATGGTGTCGATTGCCGCATCCAGAGCGTCCAGTTTATCCGCGTCCGAATTTTCCGCACGGAAGACCATGCCGTCGGCGCGAATGGTAAGTTCGACTGTTGCCGTATCCTTTTGAGCGGAAACCTTGACTTCTGCCACCGCGTCATCGAAAAACTTGTCCAGTTTGGCAAGGCGCGCGTCTGCCTTTGTTTTAAAGGCTTCGGGAAGGGTGATCTTTCTGGCAATGTAGTTAGTATTCATACTCAGGCCTCCAATCCTTGGGTCACAAAGTCCGGCGATACCGGGAATGTTGCTGACCCGAAGCTCTTACTTATTTGAGCTTCTATGGATAGTATAGCACTTATTTCTATAAATTACAATAGATTTCCCATCATTTTAGAATGTATTCACAAATATAATACATTCTTTTCGTGCGTTTAACCGTATCTTCACATGATGAAAGATATTTTCAAAATGCAAGAAGCGGATTGTTTGTGTTATTTCATAAAATATAAATTATTTTTTAGAATTACTGACAAATCGCATTCAAATCACTTGCTATCTTCCAGTCATTATGCTATTATAAACGTGCAACTTCCTTCATTACCTTTCACTTTCCCTGTTTTGAACCGTCGTTTTTACGACGGTTATTTTTTTTGCCCGGAAACATTTCTTACAACTGATAATAGGCACACAGCTTTTCCAGACGCTCCATCGCCATCTCCGGCGGCACCCACAAATCCGGCTGCACACCATATCCGTCCGGATTCCCGATTTTTTCAACCTGCTGGAGTTTGATTCCCCATTGCACTTCCAGCCCTGACCCGGGCAGCCGGACATTTACAGTATTGGCAGTCAGCATCGCACCCTTGGTGTTGCTGCCCACGGTCAGGGTATTGGTCACCGACCGCAGCTGATTGACCATACTTTCACCGATATCCGCCGTTTCGCTGTCCTGCAAAACAAAAGTTATTCCGTCACGGTAGTTGAGCAGTCCTTCCGAATAATCGACATACCATCCGGCTGCCAGCACAAAATTCAGCAGATATTTATTCAGCGGCGTCAGTCTTGCCGCATAGGAAACCTTCACATCCGGGTTCATGCCGGTAAATCCGGCAAACCATCCCCTAAAATAGCTGTCACTGCCTCCGCTGTTGGAACGCAGATCCCAAACCAGCAGCGGAGCATCCCGATAATCTGCCCCGACTCTTGCCATCGCATCCAGCTGGACCGAATGCTGGTCATTATCCGCCAGCATCGAACGAGAAGCCAGCAGCGGCGCACCATTTGGCAGTTCAGTCACACTGAGTACCGTATCCTCCAACCCGGTACACGCCCATTTCTGCCAGTCAATCGATACGTTTTCCCCACCGATGACCGCTTCATCCGGCAGCTGTCCTGCCTGTTCATCGGTGACCACAGCGGCAAGCGTATAGCAAAGCCTGCCATCCGGCGCAATCGATGGCCGAATCCATTCCGAATCCAGCTCTTCCGCATCTTCCGGTCTATCGAAATACACTTCCGAAAACCAGGTTTCATACTGGTTCTGCACCATCGGGACGCCCCCGATCTTCAAATTATTATCGGTGACCACCTCTTTGACGCAGCCGACAGCCTCGATCAGCTGTCCGGGTGTAACCCATCCATCCGGCAAAGCTTCCAGCGCCTTCCTTTCCAGCTGGTCAAAGACTTCCTCTCCGCCAAAATAATCATATCCGCCGTACCCCTGCCGCAGCAGCCGGAAAAACAGCTGCACATCCTGCCGTGCCGTTTCATTGGGCATCCGTTCAGGGATATCCTGCTGTGGTGTGAGCAACTGATCCATCTCCTCGGAGGTAAAGGTATCCTCCCAGTCAAAAACGCCGTCTGCCCATTCCTGCTCAAGCGGCAGATATTCTTCATTATAAGTTTCTTCCTTGCGGTCATTGACCGTCTGGAGGAAACTGTCCAGCTGCCGGCGGCGGGCAGCGGATACGCTATCAGATGTTGTCTGGGATTCCCCATTGTCAGACGGCGTTTCAGCTGATGGAGTACGGCAGCCGCTCAGCAGAACCGATGCGCAGATTGTCCCGATGAGTATTGCTGTGAAGATGCGCCGTCGTTTGTATGTGAACATACCGATTTCCTCCCTGATACAAACATGAATCTGTTTACATTTTAACACAGATCACCTCAAAAGTCCACGAAAACCCTAATCTGACCGCACTAAAAACGGGAGACAGCCGCATAGCTGTCTCCCGTCAGACTGTCAATAAATTCAATTGCTCGTCCTCTTTTTCCGCCATTGCCATGCTTCGCATGGGCAATGGCTGCGTTTTTTTATGGGGTTGCACGCCAAGGCGCGCCCAGGGCAGGCTTTTCCAGAAAGCCTGTTTGCAACGCGAACCGTCCGCCCCTGGACCTGCTTTCCGTCCTATGGTAAACTTTGGATGAGTTTTGGCGATTTCCAAAATTCACCAAAATACTTTTTCGACACTCTACGGGAGACAGCCGCATAGCTGCCTCCCGTTTTCTGTTAAGATACCTGTTCATCCCTTTTCTTGCTGCCGCGCTCAAAGATCAGGCGGAAAATCAGTCTGACCAGCGGTCCGCAGTAAAACATCTGCCAGCAGATTGCCATCGGGAAGTTCATGCCCCAAGTCTGTACCCAGGTACCGAAGCTCGGTTCCTTGAACAGCAGTGTTGCAACACCGCTCATAACCGGGCACATGATGCAGCAGATACAAATCGAAATGGCATATGTGATCACCTGCGGACGGTCATCCGGTCTGACAACGGTAAACGCAAGCTTGCCGGCAATGAAAAACTCCAGCACAAAAGCGATCGGAACCATGATCGGCAGTTCATGCAGCGCAAGAATAAACGTCTGTCCACTGACGCCGCAGGTATTGAGCGCGACATTATAGACGACCATTCCGTACACCATAATTACCGCCATAATAACGGTATAGACAAAGTCCTGCAATTTGTTTTTCGGCATAAAAATTCTCCTCATTCAGATTTTGCGCAATAAAAAAGAGCACGAAACTTTCGTCTCGTGCCCCGACTGCGACTACCATTTACAACTATCAGTATAGCATATTTTTTCCGCCGGCATAATACTTATTTTTTCCGTCGGCATAATACTGCACTTCGACGTTTTTCGCGCCTTCCGTCCAGGAAAAAATGGATATATTTCTTATGTACTCAGCCTGTACCCCTGTTTCCAAGATCCCGGAACATCTCCTGACGCTCAGCCATCCGGACAAACAAATTCGGGTCCAGTTCATCGGTGATATTGAAAAAACCTACCAGCACCGTAAAATGACCGCTGAAATTTTTACGCAGGGTAAAAGAAAACAACTTGTGCGCAGCCTGAGCAAAACTCAGGTCGGTGATCGTTCCTTCCGAAGAAGCAATCACTACAACCGCCGGTCTTCCCGACGCAAACCAGCCCACAAATTTTTCCATCAATTCCCGGTCACCGCTGTATTTTGGCAGGTCGCCGTCCAGCTGATACCAGAATTCGGTCTGCGGCACCAGTCCGACGATTTCAGACGCAGCTGCCACCGAAGTTTCACCCGTCTGGATATGCCTTCCCAGCTCCCCAATTGCCGCGTAAACCTCTTTTTTATCCCTAAAAAGCTGTATATTCATGTTCGCCTCCTGTATCCGTCAAACTGCCGTTCACAGCCATACGACGGTAAAGCAAAGCGGCAGGGTATAAAAAGTCTGCACTTTTCATAAGCCCTGCCGCAACATGTCCAACAATCGAACCAAAAAACCGCACCAGATCACAAAGCAGCTTACGTTTTGGAACATAATACTCTGCTGATGATTGAACCTATTATAACACCCTAAGTCAAATTATGCAATAAACAATCTCACCAACAACACGCATAAAAACTATTTAGAATAACAAAATTCTCAGGCTGTCGAAAAAGTTCAGGTTATAAGAGGCTTATTCAGAAATCCTGCCCTGGGCGCACTCTGCGCGCAACTCCCCTAAAAAACGTAGCCGTTGGCGCGGCAGGCGGCAACGGCGGACAAAAATCAGAAATATTGATTTTATCGACAATGATCAGCTATTTCGATTGTACCACAAGAATATTTTACTGTAAGGAAATTTTTGGTCAAAACAGCGCACAGTTTACATATAGAGTCTGAAAAAGCAGCTTTTCAGCTTGATTTGAAGATTGAGCGGTCAGATGATTTTTTTAGCGGAATTTACACACGCTTGATTTTTTAAATAAAAACGGCTTTTATACTGGGTGACGTTGAAAGGAGTGAAGTTCAAAAGAATGGACAAGATCACACTAAAAGGCATTACCAAGGCCTACGGCAAGAATC
>CALWWT010000055.1 GCA_944385325.1 uncultured Clostridia bacterium
ACGCTCAATTTTTCAAGTTAAAATTATTACTTAAACGATTTTGCATGTATTGACATCCAAGTACAGCAGTCAAAAAAAAATACCAGCTATTTTACTTCCCACATTCGCCGGTTTTCCCATTGCCAGATTTTATATATTCTCATTATTTTAAACCTGGCAGATCATATGAACACGATTTTTCACTGTTTCATTTGGCAAGTCGAGCCTCTTTATTTTAATTTTGGGTCGGCTTTCTGCCCGCCTGATAACAGGCTGTATTTAATTTTTACATCGCGTAAGTTTTCCACTTTTTACAGCTTTCAGGAAATGTGTGAAAAACCGTAAAAAAACATACGCTTAGATCGGAAAACTGTATGTGGAAAACTTGCCCTCGCGGCTTTTTTGTGTTATAATTGAAATCTAAACAGGTGCAGTTTTCCCGTAACTGCGATGTATGTTCCATTTTTCACATGCCGGGAAAAGACCTTTTCACCAATGTGGAAAACAGCGCAGCGTCATACAACGAGCAGATGGGCAAAACTGCGGCTTTTATTTTGTTTTGACTTTTCCCCCGGAGCAGATGAATGGTCAGTTCACATAACACTCCCGGCGGGTAATCAATATTCCAAAGGAGGGAATTTTTCCTTATGGAGTCCTTCTCCGAAGTGTTCAGCATTGTCAAAGGCATTCTGAAGGAAAATCTCACTGAGCCCGCCTACAATCTGTGGATCGAACCGCTTCAGGCCGTCAGCCTTCAGGATAACGTGGTAACGCTGCTCTCGCCGTCTGCATTCCATTGCAGCACATTGCAGCACAACTATATGACCCGCATCAAGGACGCGCTTGACGAGGTCATGGGCTTTGAAGTGACCATTCGCTTTATCTCTGCTGAAGACGCGTCCGCACAGACTGCCGCTGTGCCCAAAGCGCAGGATGAAAAAAAAGAAGCGCCTGCTGTAACCGCTTCGCCTCTTGCGGAAGAACCGGTACACCAACAGGCATCTTCCTTTGCCGAAACGGTCTCCGCAGATGAACCGCCGCTTCCGTCCAATACCGACGGCGATTATGCCTATACCTTTGAAAACTTTATCGTCGGCAGCCGCAACGAATTTGCCTACACTGCCTGCAAATCGATTGCGACCGCCAATTTCAACGCGCCTAAGCCCTACAACCCGCTGTTTATCTACGGACCCAGCGGGCTTGGCAAGACCCATCTGCTGATGGCGATCAAGTTTGAGGTGGAAAAGCGCAATCCCGACCTGAACATTGTCTACACCAATTCGGAAAACTTTACCAACGACGTCATCCAGCACCTGAACCGCCAGGATATGAACGTCCTCCGCCAGCGCTACCGCAACGCCGATTTTCTGCTGGTGGACGATATCCAGTTTTTATCCGGCAAGGAAACGACCCAGGAAGAGTTTTTCCATACCTTCAATGACCTTTACCAGCACAACAAGCAGATCGTCATCACCTCTGACCGTCCGCCAAAGGACATTCAGATTATCACCGACCGTTTGAAGACACGGTTTGAATCGGGGCTGCTGGCAGATATTTCGCCGCCAGATATCGAAACGCGGATCGCCATTATCAAGCGCAAGGCGGAACTGCTGGGGCTGGATATCCCGGCAGAGATCGTCAGCTTTATCGCAAGCAAGCTCAAAAGCAACATCCGGCAGCTGGAAGGCGCGGTCAAAAAACTGTACGTCAACCAGACGCTGATCCGCGAACCGATCACCCTTCCGCACGCGCAGAGCGTCATCCGTGAGATATTGAACGACGAGCAGCCGCTGCCGGTCACTGTTGAAAAGATCATCGAAGAGGTCGGACGGACCTTTGATGTTTCGCCTGCCGACATCCGTTCCAACAAGCGCAGCGGACCAATTTCCAACGCCCGCCAGATCGCCATCTATATCGTACGGGAGATCACCCAGATTCCGATGAAGCAGATCGGTCAGGAGTTTGGAAACCGCGACCACACCACCATCGTGTATACCATTAAAAAAGTGGACACGCTGATGAAAACCAATCCGCATGAACGCGGGATCATTGAAGATCTGATCCGCAATATCCGTGCGAAATAAACAGCGGGCATGTGGAATTTTAAAGCGTCAGCTTATTTAACCGGATGGAATTTGATTGCGTGAAATGCGACTGCTTCAGTCAGCAATACACACCCAACAATTTGTGAAAAACTTTCATTTTTGCCTGCACTGCATTTCACCATCGTTCACAGCCAAAAAGCGCAGCAAAACAGATTTTCACTTTTCAAGAATATGTCAACCTTCCATCCTGCGCAAAACTTTTCCACACGTCAATCGACAGCACGCTGTGGATTTTTCCATTCGCACACCGCTGCATTATAATAGAAGAAACAAATAAAGGTACGTCGCTGCCGCTGCCGGTGAAAACCGGTGGAAAGCATCCGGGCACACATTTTCACCGCCTCTACTACGACTACCATTTAATACTATTATTTCTATTTGTATTTTTCTATATATGATAGATAGCACTGTCCTGTCTTTAAATCAAATGGCTGCGCTTTACCGCATCGAACAAAAATGCAGGAGTGCAAGCCTTGTCCGCAACAATGGAACAACTTGTTACCTGAAAGGAAACGCCATGAAATTTGCCTGTGATAAAGCTGCACTGTGCGAGGCTGTCAACAGCGTCTCTCCCGCAGTATCAGCCAAATCTACAATGGTTGCCCTGGAATGTATTCTGCTGAGCATGAACGGAAATATTCTGTCAGTAATTGGCTACAATACAGAACTGGGGATTACCAAAACACTGGAAGTATCTTCTTCTGAAAGCGGCGAGGTCATTTTGAACGCCCGTCTTTTCAGTGAGATCATGAATAAAATGCCTGCCGGTATGGTGCAGATCTCAGTTGACGAAAAACTTCTGACGCTGATCACCGGCGGCAGCGCACAGTTCACGATTGTCGGCATGAGTGCCGAAGAATATCCCGAAATCCCGAAAATCGATCCGGAACACAGTTTTGAAATTGAAAACACTGTGCTGCGCAGTATGATTTCCGAAACCCTCTTTGCCGTATCTCAGGACACCGCTTTTCCGGCGCTGACCGGTACGCTGTTTGAAGGGAAGGGCGGCGTTTTGTATCTGGTGTCGGTAGACGGAAAACGTCTGGCACTGCGCAAGGAAGAAGTCGGCTGCAAAGAAGATTTCCGTTTTATCGTGCCGGGAAAGACGCTGTCTGAACTGATCAAGCTTTCCTCGCGGTTTGTATCGGAACGGGAAGACGGTTCGCTGCCGGTTTCGATTGGTGTCGGCAGCCGGCATATCCTGTTTTCCTGCTGCGGGTTCACGATGGTATCCCGTCTATTGGAAGGCGATTTTATCGATTATACCGTAGCCATTCCGGGGAAAGGGACGACCACCGCGGTGGTTTCGACCCGTGCCTTTATGGAAAGCATTTCCCGTGCCTCGATTATTATCAGCGAAAAGGTCAAAAATCCTATCAAGGCCACATTTGACACAAATGGCATTGAAGTCTCCTGCGAAACCGGTCTTGGCAAGATCGATGACCGGATCTCTGCCAATATCACAGGTGATTCGGTCCGGATCGGATTCAATGACCGTTATATGATGGATGCCCTGAAGGCCAGCGGCGAGGATGAAGTGCTGCTGGAACTGGGAACAACACTCTCTCCGATTAAGATCATGCCGCTGGAAGGGGATTCCTTTACCTTCCTCGTCATGCCAATGAGGCTGAAAGATGACCGTTAAGTATGTAAAACTGAAAACCCTCTGGATCCGTCTGGATCAGCTGTTAAAATTTGCCGGCGTAGCCGAGAGCGGCGGTCAGGCGAAGGAAATGATTCTGGGCGAAGAGGTGCGGCTGAATGGTGAACTTTGCCTGAGCCGCGGAAAAAAGATTTTTCCAGGTGATGTCATCACCCTTTCCGGGGTAGAAATCGTCGTCAGGGGCTGAGGAGCGCGCTTATGCGGATAACCGATCTGGAAATTACCGATTTTCGGAATCTTGCGCAGGTGGCAATAAAGCCTGGGGAAGGCGTCAACATTATTTACGGCGCCAACGCACAGGGGAAAACCAACCTGCTGGAAGCTATCTGGCTTTGCAGCGGCAACCGCAGCTTTCGCGGCGCCCGGGAACGGGAGATGACCCGGTTTGGGGCAAAGGTGTTTCACATCCGGATGCGGTTTGCCGACCGGGAGCGGACCCAGATGTTCTCTTATGATTCGGGCGGAGAAAAGCGCAAGTTGCAGCTCAACCGGATACCCTTGCGCAGTCCGTCTGAACTGACCGGTGAATTTACCTGTGTGGTTTTTCATCCGGAGGATTTGTCGCTTGTCAAGGACGGACCTGCCGACCGGCGAAATTTCCTGGATATTGCGATCAGCCAGATCAAGCCGGTTTACGGGCGGTATATTTTGCAGTATAATAACCTGCTTGAGCAGCGAAATGCACTGCTCAAGCAGATACACCGCACCGGTTCGGGCAAAGAGATGCTGCCGGTCTGGGATGAGCAGCTGGCAAAAATTGGGACGGCAGTTTCGATCCTGCGGCAGGACTATCTCCAGAAGCTGTCGGGATTGTCGCAGGGAGTGTACGGCGGATTTACCGGAAACCGGGAGACTTTTTCGCTGGAATATGAATCGTCGGTCTACCGGGACGGGCTGTCGGAAGCGGTCTATTCCGAAGAACTGATCGATTGTTACCGCAAGGCGCTTGCGTCCCATCTGGAAGAGGATATCCGCCTGCATTATACCGGTGTCGGCGTCCACAGGGATGACTTGGAAATTCTGGTCAACGGAATTTCGGCGCGCGCCTATGGTTCACAGGGGCAGCAGCGAAGCTGTGCGATTGCCCTGAAAATCGGGGAAGCGATGCTGCTCAAAGGGATTACCGGTGAAAATCCGGTGATTCTTTTGGACGATGTGATGAGTGAACTGGACCCTGGGCGGCAGGATTATCTGCTCAACCGGATTCAAGGGTTCCAGGTATTTATCACCTGCTGTGATACCGCATGGGCAAGCCAGCTGGCAGATGGAAAGATTTTTGAAGTCTCGGCAGGACAGGTGACGCCTAAGGATAGAACGGCGGTGGAAAGCATCTGAATGAAACAATATGCCGGCAAAACGGCAGGTCAAAACAAAAAAGGGGAGGTTTACGGAATGTATCTGCATATAGGCAGTGAGACGATTGTTTCCGAGCAGAATCTGATCGGGATTTTTGATCTGGACAACACCTCGATATCCCGGGCTACCCGTAAATTTTTGCGGATTCGCCAGCAAAAGGGCGCGGTCATTACCGTTGCGGATGATATTCCGAAATCTTTCGTCGTATCGGTGCCGCCTGTACGCAAGGGGTACAGGATCGGGAAGGCATCCGCCGCGAGGGAAATCGTCTATCTTTCTCAGTTGGCGGCGTCGACGCTGCGTCGGCGTTCCGAAAACGGCAGCCTGCTGGATGGGGGATAACCCGTTTGTTATCCCATACACTTAGTCCCGGCAGGAGGTAAGTGTGTCGGATAATCAACATGTCGGTGCCCGGGGATTTTGGGCAGGAATTACAGGCGGTCTGTTCCGTGCGGTACAGACCGGTATGGAGGAAATATGTCAGAAGAACAGATGAAAACGGAGAATCAGATTGAAAACCAGTATGATGAGACCCAGATACAGGTATTGGAGGGACTGGAAGCGGTCCGCAAACGTCCGGGCATGTATATCGGTTCGACCAGCCTTGCGGGTCTGCACCATCTGGTAAAAGAGATTGTCGACAACGCCATTGACGAAGCGCTGGCAGGATTCTGTGATAAAATTACGGTGGATATTCTGCCGGGCAACGCGATCCGCGTTACCGATGACGGCCGCGGCATCCCGACCGGAATGCATCCCAAAGAGGGGATTTCGGCGGCAACGGTCGTTTACACCATCCTGCATGCCGGCGGCAAGTTCGGCGGCGGCGGATATAAGGTTTCGGGCGGTCTGCACGGTGTCGGCGCGTCGGTCGTCAACGCCCTTTCCAGCTCGCTTGACCTGACCATCCGCAACAACGGCCACGTCTACTATCAGCATTTCCATAATGGCGGCAAATATGATGAGCCGCTGAAAATTATCGGCGATCTTGCGGAAGGCGAGCAGACCGGTACCTGTGTTGTATTCCAGCCGGACCCGGCGATTTTTCCGGATACGACATACGATTATGAGACGCTGCTGACCGATCTGCGGGAACAGGCGTTTCTGAACGCGGGCGTGCGGATTGTGCTGACCGACTTGCGGGAAGCGTCCGGACCGGATGACAAGGAACATATCCGCCGGGATGATATGAAATATGAGGGCGGCATTTCCTCTTTTGTCACCCACCTCAACAAGTCCAAGACGGCGCTGCATGAACCGCCCATCCATCTGATCCGCAAGGAAGACGATATGATTGCCGAAGTGGCGATGCAGTATAATGACTCTTACTACGAAGTTATCAAGTCGTTTGCCAACAACGTCCACACTATGGACGGCGGTACCCATGAGGAAGGCTTTAAGGCTGCGCTGACCCGTGTTTTCAACGACTACGGCAAGGCGAAAAAGCTGATCAAGGACGGCGACCAGAACCTGACCGGCGATGACGTCCGGGAAGGCTTGACGGCGATTGTCAGCGTTAAACTTCCGGAATGTGAGTTTGAAGGTCAGACAAAGACAAAACTTGGAAATACCGAGGTGCGCCCGCTGGTCACCAAGCTGGTATATGAGGGACTTTCCACCTATTTTGAGGAAAATCCTGCTACAGCAAAAGCAATTTTTGATAAAGCGCTCTCTGCCCAGCGTGCCCGTGAAGCCGCAAAGCGCGCAAGGGAACTGACCCGCCGCAAATCAGTCCTGGAATCGGGTGGACTTCCCGGTAAACTGGCGGACTGTACCTCAAAAGACAATACCGTAACCGAAATTTACATCGTCGAGGGTGACTCGGCAGGTGGTTCGGCAAAGGAAGGCAGAGACCGCCGTTTCCAGGCGATCCTGCCGCTTTGGGGCAAGATGCTCAACGTCGAAAAGGCAAGGCTTGAACGGGTCTACGGCAATGAAAAGCTGATGCCGGTCGTAACCGCTCTCGGATGCGGAATCGGCGACGACCTCGACCTTTCCAAGCTGCGTTACGGCAAAGTCATTATCATGGCCGATGCCGACGTCGACGGTTCTCATATCCGCATGCTTCTTTTAACCTTCTTTTTCCGGTTTATGCGTCCGCTGATCGAAGAAGGGCACATTTATTTTGCACAGCCGCCGCTTTACCGTTTGACAAGAGGCAAAAAGCTCAGCTATGCTTTCTCGGATGAAGAACGGGACCAGCATCTGAAAGAGATGTCGGAAGACGGCAAATATAAAGTCGATATCCAGCGGTACAAAGGTCTGGGTGAGATGGACCCGATCCAGCTGTGGGAGACGACGATGGACCCCAATAACCGTACCATTGTCAAGGTGGAACTCAGCGATGCCGCACAGGCGGATGAGACGATCACCATGCTGATGGGCGATAAGGTTGAACCGCGCCGTGAATTTATCGAAAGAAACGCGCGCAATGTACGCAATCTGGACGTTTAATCAGGATTTGCAAAACTGTTTTTCAACCAAACACAGTTGCAAAACCTACGATGTTCAATTTTCTCAAAGGGAGTGTACTTTTGAACAATAATACACCAACCGAGCCGCTGAAGGAAACCAGGACCCGTGATGAGATTCACGAAGACCTTTCCGGACAGACCAAACTGGTCACCGATCAGGGGCTGACCGCTGATCAGTACAGCGTATCTGACCCCTGGATTGATTCCAATCGCCTTTCGGAAGAGGAAGAAGAGGAACTGTCGGGGATTCTGGTCGAATATGATATGAGAAAAGAAGAGATTATCCCCGGCATGAAGGCGTTTCAGCACAAGGTCTCTTTTCGTAAGAATATGATTTATACCGCGATACTGACAGTGCTGACCGTGTTGTACTATCAGGCGGTTTTCCGCAACCCGGACTATGATATCGGTAAGGTACTGGGTGCGCTCTGCCTGTTTGTCATTCTGATGATCTGGTACCTGCCGGTACGCCATATCAGAAATACCGTCAAAGCGGTTGAGAGCGAGCATATGACCTACCGGCTGGAGATTTCCGAGATTGGTTTTCTGATTCTGGAGGACAGCGGTAAATATCTGGTTCGTTTTTCCACGCCGAGCGTATCGGTCATTGAGCTGCCGGTATGCTTTACCGTCTGTGTCAGCCGGGAAAAGGTCTTTATTATCCCCAAGCGCTGTATCCGTCCGGAAGATATGGATGAAATCCGGCGGCGGATGCAGCAGGGGCTGGGCGACCGGTATGTCGTGAAAGAAAAATAATCTGCCGCGCTTTACATTTCCGGCTTGTTCAGCCGGTCAGGCTCCCGGGTGAGCCGCTGGTTTTGCCGCCTGCGCGGGGCGGAAACCGGAAAGGAATGGTAAAATAAATGGACAATGATTTTCTTAATCAGGAAGGTACCATCGTTAAGGTTGCCGACATCAACCGCGAGATGCGCAAGTCGTTTATCGACTATTCGATGTCGGTTATTGTTTCGCGTGCCCTTCCGGATGTGCGGGACGGCTTAAAGCCGGTTCACCGACGGATTATCTATACAATGCACGAAGACGGTCTGACCTCCGATAAGCCGTTTCGTAAGTGTGCGACGACGGTCCGTAGTGTACTGGGGCGGTATCATCCGCATGGTGACGCGTCGGTATATGACGCGCTGGTACGTCTGGCGCAGAATTTCTCGATGCGCTACAAACTGGTAGACGGTCACGGAAACTTCGGTTCGATCGACGGCGACCCGCCTGCTGCTTACCGTTATACCGAAGCGCGTATGAGCAAGATGGCGCAGTATATGGTCACCGATATCGGCAAGGATACCATCGATTTTGACTCCAACTTTGATGATACCCGCAAGGAACCGAAGGTTCTGCCTTCCCGTTACCCGAACCTGCTGGTCAACGGTTCATCGGGCATTGCTGTCGGTATGGCGACCAATATCCCGCCGCACAACCTCGGAGAGGTATGCGACGCGATCGACGCGGTGATCGACAATCCGGACATTGGTTTGGATGAACTGATGAACTATATCAAGGGACCGGATTTCCCGACCGGCGGCATTATCATGGGCAGAAGCGGTATCCGCAGCGCCTATGCGACCGGACGCGGCAAACTGACCCTGCGCGCAAAGGCAGACATTGAGGAAGACGCAAAAGGACGGCAGTCGATTGTCGTCACCGAGATTCCCTACATGGTCAACAAGTCGCGTATTATTCAGGGGATTGCCGATCTGGTCAAGAACAAGCGGATTGAAGGGATTTCCTATATCCGCGATGAATCCGACCGTGACGGTATGCGCATTGTTTTTGAACTGAAACGGGACGCGACGCCGCAGCTGGTGCTGAACCAGCTGTACCATTACTCACTGCTTCAGGAGACGGTCGGCGTCATTATGATTGCGCTGGTGGACGGACAGCCCAAGGTTCTGACCCTGAAAGAAATGCTGCAAAAATACATCGATTTCCAGGGAGAAGTCATCACACGCCGTACCCAGTATGATCTGAAAAAGGCGGCTGACAGAGCGCATATTCTGGAAGGCTTAAAACGGGCAATCGATATTGTCGATGAGATTATTGCGACCATCCGTGCCTGCAAAGGCGGCATTCCCGAAGCAAAAGCCGCGATTATGGAAAAATTCGGCTTTGACGATCCGCAGGCAAGTGCGATTGTCGCTTACCGTATTGGTCAGCTGGCAGGACTGGAAATCCTCAAGATCGAAGAGGAACTGGGTGAATTGGAGCGTCAGATCGAGGAATACAGGGAACTGCTCAGTGATTACAGCAAAATCATGGACGTATTCAAAAAAGAACTGGCCGAGATCCGCGACAAGTTCCGTGACGACCGCCGTACCGAAATCCGTGCGGTCGAAGGAGACGTGGATATCGAAGACCTGATCCCGGAGGAAAACTGCGTCATTACCCTGACCCACTTTGGCTATGTCAAACGTCAGGCAAGCTCCGCCTATCGTATCCAGAAGCGCGGCGGCCGCGGTATTTCCGGCATGAAGCAGCGGGATGAGGACTTTGTCGAGGAGATGTTTGTCACCTCCAGCCATGACCAGATGCTGTTCTTTACCAATCAGGGACGGATGTTCAGCCTCAAGTGTTATGAGATTCCGGAAGGAAACCGGACAGCGCGCGGAACCAATATGGTAAACCTCTTAGCACTGGCGCCGGAAGAGAAAGTCACTTCGATGATGCGGGTCGGCGAGTTTGACGAGGAGCATTACCTTGTCATGGTCACCAAAAACGGTCTGATCAAGCGTACCCGGCTGGATGCCTACAAAAATATCCGTAAATCCGGCCTGATTGCACTCGGACTCAACGAAGGCGACGAGCTTGCATGGGTCCGGCTGACCGATGGACAGGATGAACTGGTCATTGCGACACGCAACGGCATGGCGATCCGTTTCTCGGAAAACGATGTCCGTCCGATGTCCCGTACCGCAATGGGCGTCAAGGCGATCAGCCTGAAACCCGGCGACAGCGTTGTCGGTATGGTCGCAGCGCGCGAGGATGCCTGCATCCTGACAGTCACCGACAAGGGTCAGGGCAGACGGACGCCGGTATCCGATTACCCGGTGCAGGGACGCAACGGCATGGGCAAGATCAACTACAAGGTCAACGATACCAAGGGTTATGTCTGCGGGATCAAGGTGGTCCGGGATGACCAGGATCTGATTCTGATCTCCAACGACGGTATTATCATCCGTATTGCCGCTTCTGATGTCAATATCATGAGCCGGTATGCGACCGGTGTGCGCGTCATGCGTCTGGCGGATAACGACAGCGTGGTTGCGTTTGCGGCGGTTGAGCATATGGACGAATCGGAAAAACCAGAGGATGATCTGGATGAAGAGATGCTGGACTTGGCGGATGAAAATGAGTCTGTCGAAGAAAGCGATGAACAGGTGACGGATGAAGGGTCGGAGGAATCCGAAGCGTAATCCTTTACCGGCTAAAATAAAATAAAACGGGCGGAGAAATTCGCCCGTTTTAGAGTGTCGAAAAAGTATTTTGGAGAATTTTGGAAATCGCCAAAACTCATCCAAAGTTTACCATAGGACGGAAAGCAGGTCCAGGGGCGCAGCCCCTGGGCGCGCCCTTGGCGCGCAATCCCTAAA
>CALWWT010000056.1 GCA_944385325.1 uncultured Clostridia bacterium
TTAGCGCAAGATCTTTTGAATCTCTTAAGTGCATTTTCAAGAGACTCGTTATCTTTAACTCTGATTTCTGACATTCTGATTCCCTCCCTTTGCCAAACGGCAGAGGTCTAAAGGCGATGACTGCCGCCGGACGCCACAGCCAACCTCTGTTCCATATCCGCCGCACAGCAGACACGGAGACTATGAATTCCGGTTTATGACGTTCATCACATTTGTATTTCTAATTATACAGCAACCGTCGCCTTTATGTCAAGGGATTTTTCAATTTTTTTCGAAAATCTTTTAAAACCAGATCGCCGGCACAAATACACACAAAAGCAGCGTCCCGCCTGACAAACACCCGGATAATTTTCACCCGTATCCGTCAGATACAAATACACGCCCTTCTGATACTCTTTTTCAGCCGATCAGCGCCAGAATATCCGACTTAGGACGTGCGCCGACTGCCTGATTAACCAGTTTGCCCCCCTCAATGACGCAAAGGGTCGGAATGCTCATAACGCCGAATGCCTGTGCCAGTTCCGGCTGTTCATCGACGTTGACCTTGCAGATTTTAACCGCGTCCTGTTCCTCAGCGATCTCATCCAGAATCGGACCGACCATCCGGCAGGGGCCGCACCAGCTTGCCCAGAAATCGACAAGCACCTTTTTATCCGACTGGAGAACTTCCTTTTCAAAATTTTCCTTGGTTACATGCAAAACTGCCATAGAGATACCCCTTTCAACTGTTAATCTTTAGATTTGTAATACAACATACAGTGACAATATCCTTCAAAGTCCGGGTCAGCCATCTGCTCACGGAATTCTTTGCAGATACACTTATTTTCTTCCGTCCGCTGCAGGCGGCAGGGACAGTAACCACCAGTCCTTGTCAGCCCCTCCTTGACGGTTTTGACGACCTCTGCGTCCTGATTCAATCTGACTGCCATCCCGTTTCCCCCTTTCTGTAGCTACAGTATACCCTGAAAAAAAGTTTTTTTCTGTGACAAAATCACCGAATATAAAATTTTATTGTGATATAATAATCCCGTAAGATAACCCAACTCTATCTTGCCGGCAGGCTCAACATTTTCCTGCTGTGCCGGCAAAACTTTAGTAAGGAGGATATTATTATGAAAGAACTCAAGGGCAGCAAAACCGAAAAGAACCTGATGGAAGCCTTCGCCGGTGAATGCCAGGCAAGAACCAAATACACCTATTATGCTTCCAAGGCGAAAAAAGACGGTTACGTCCAGATCGCAAACCTTTTTGAGGAAACCGCCAACAACGAAAAAGAACATGCCAAAATCTGGTTCAAACTGCTGCATGACGGCATCCAGTCCACTGAGGTCAACCTTGCTGACGCTGCTGCCGGTGAAAACTACGAATGGACCGATATGTACGACCGGATGGCAAAGGAAGCGGAAGAAGAAGGCTTTACCCAGATTGCCGCACTGTTCGCAATGGTCGGCAAGATCGAAAAGGAACACGAAGAACGTTATCGCAAGCTTCTTGCCAATATCGAAGGTGGTCTGGTCTTCTCCCGTGATGAGGAGATGATCTGGCAGTGCTCCAACTGCGGACACATCGTCATCGGCAAAAAGGCTCCCGAGGTCTGCCCTGTCTGCCAGCATCCGCAGGCATACTTCCAGGTCCGCGCAGAAAACTACTGATTCTATACTGCAAAAATTTTAAGCTGCTGCAAAACCGGGATTTGCAGCAGACCTCAGATTGTCAATAAACTCAACTATCCGGTTTTTCTGTCAGCCATTGTCCTGCCGCGGCAGGGCAATGGCTGCATTTTTTAGGGTTGCGCGCGAAGCGTGCCCAGGGCAGGCATCCCCCAACTTTTATGACAGAACCTAAAAGTCAAGACGAAAACGGCAGCAATCAATTTCTGTCCCGCTCAGAAAATCAATTCCAAGTATTACAATACCATATTTATAAACCGTGATACACAATCCCATGCTCCCGGAAGTATTTTCTGTCTGCCCGCTTTTGACCATATACGGATCGGGCTGGGCATTTCCCACACTTGCTGTATTAAAATAAGCGATCCGGTTGGTTTCATCAACCAGCATACTCGGGTTGTCTGAGGCAAGGGTATAGTGGGTATGCCCAGAAAAGTACAGGATATTTTTATGCTTTTCAAAAATTCTCTGCTGCTTAAGACTATCTCGCAGATAACAATTCTGTTTTGCGCCGGTTCTGCCAGGAACACAGTTATTCAATGGAAAATGACTCATCACGATTCGAAACCGATCGGTATCACTTTCTGACAGTTTTTCGTCCAGCCAGGCAAGCTGTCTTTCTCCGGCTGCTGCCGCGGGATAAGTTGCCGCGCAGTCAAGTGACAGGATCTGCACACCGCAAAAATGCGTCTCAAAACACTGTGTACCATCTAAAAAATCCATCCTGCACCCAACATGCAGATTTTGTTCCTGTATCCAATCGGAAAACCGCTTTCTGCTTTCAGGTGATGTTACCGTCTTTTGGTCATTCGCCAGATAATCATGGTTTCCAAATCCAACCATCAGAGGGAACCTATTGATCAGCGGGTACAGTTCAGTTTGGGCAATATCAAACTCCTCACTGCTTCCACTGTTGGTGATATCCCCAGCAAACAGAGCAAACGAGCATCCAGTATTTTCAAGATACTTCCATGCTTTATATCGTTTTCCAGCTGCTTTCCCTCTGGCTTTGGAGGTAATATGCAGATCAGAAACAGAAAAAAATGTAAACAATGGACGATTCTCCAGTTCCCACATGATTAAAGTCTCCCATCAGCAGCTCTTACAGCCGGACCCACATAGCCGGACGGACGGCATACAAATCATTATCCGGATAACTGCCTGCATAATGGATATTTCCATTTCCTGTGACCATACACGGATTACTTTCCGAACATCCCATTGAGCGCAGCCACCAGTAACACCCTTTGGCAAAAATCATTCTTTCCGTGTCAACACCCTTTCCGGGAAGACAGATCCGGTCGTCATCATCTGTAAAATACCTTGTCGCCTCCGGAATACTCAGCAGAAAGATTTTGTCGGTTACCGCATTGCCGCCTTCACCTCTAAAAAGCAAAGAATTCTCTGCCGATACTGTACTAAGGAGGATCTGCTGTTGTTCCTGCGAAGAAAAAGCCTTGCTGTAAAAATCCTTATTCAGCCATTGACGCAGCGCACATTTTTCCCAATTCGTGTTGCATTGAAATATACTGTCATACGCCCTCAGCGTCAGCGCATATTTACTGACCAGCAGGCAGGCATCTCCCATTTTTTCCATCACCAGCCATTCAATTGGTTCTCCGGCAAAATTCCCAAGGGAACAGCTTTCCCGATGCTTCTGATAACCGGCTGCCAACTGTTTATCCAAAATCCACGTTTTCTCAGGAGGATATTCACTTTCTGTATCTTCTGTTTTTTCCCTGGAAAGTATTACAAAAGCCCTTGCATCCTTAAAAGCAATCTCATACAGCTGCATGATCTGTTTGTCGGGATGAGCCTCCAGCCACCACTCGCAGTACAGATCAGCCGAAACCACCTGCTCCGGCGGCAGATACTCCGTTTCAACCTGATACCGGCTTGCCTGCTCTCCCGCTTCCCGGCTGCATTCCAAAAGCATCCGACTGAAGCCATACCAGTTTGTCTTCAAAGCGGACTTTCCATCCCGTGCGGAAAAAGACTCGCTGGAAGCATGATAGCCGTCAAACGAATTTATCTCCACTTCCGACCACTCAGCCGAACCAAGCAGCGCGTTAAGCTGCTCCAGATCTTTCTTCTCCCGATCAGGAAAGGTCCATTCCATCTGCACCTTCATATTCTTTTACTCCTTTCCTACGGCTGCCGGAGAGTCTATATCGTCAGCCAGTCCACCCGGTGTGCTTCAAATACCTGCGGCGGAGAAAATGTTTTCAGCATATGTCCGATCACTTTTTCCGGTACGGCATCCTGCCGCTGACAGTTTCTGCGCAGCTGTTCCTCCCAGTCGGTCTCCAGGTAAACAATCCGCACCCTCCCGCCGTATCCGGTCACCAGTCCAACCAGCCGCCCCCGGATCATCGGGCTTAAATTGGTTGCGTTCCAGACAAAGGGTGTTTTACTGCGCAGGAACTGTTTAGCCTGTTCAATTCCCAGCTGGACCACTCTGCCCTGGTCATCTGACGGAGAGATTTTTCTTTCGGCGCGGATGCGGTCAAGGGATACCATCGGCATATCGGAAAGGTGCTGCCCGATCCAGGTATCTTTTCCGGTTCCCGGCAAGCCTGACATCAGAATGACCTCTCCCCAACCGGGATCATAAGCGGGATAATCCGCCACCGGGTTCTGCCCATTCAAAAAGGTATATGCCGTATGGGCAGTCGGGAATGGATACGGTCCATCCAGACATCCCGCCTCCAACGCCAGTTCCCGGCAAAGCTCAACCTGTCCGAGCAGTTCATCCTGGTCGGGACAGATTCTTCCCAGAATATCTGCCTGTGCAAGCATACACAGCATCCGTATGGTCATACCGCGCGTCAGCTTTCCATTTGAAGCCGCCCGCATCAGCCGGAGTTTACCGTCCGGCTGGTCGATCGCATGGGGCGGCAGGCTATGGTATTGAATCAGCAGGCAGACAGCTTCCCGCATCTGCTGTTTCCATTGTGTACCGCACAGACCGTAATCCTGCCACAGGATCTCACGGGCAAGCTGTGCGCTCAACCGGGCATGACCCGGAGAAATCAGCCGGTTGTTTTCCATACGGGTGACACGGATTTTCCCAACATCATGCAGCAGTGCTGCCAGAAGCAGTATTCTGCGGCTATCCATATCCACTTTCCGGTA
Organism: uncultured Clostridia bacterium; assembly: GCA_944385325.1. GTDB lineage: Bacteria > Bacillota > Clostridia > Oscillospirales > Ruminococcaceae > Faecivivens. The sequence continues at coordinate 4,806 of CALWWT010000056.1, forward strand.
TTCGTCGAGCTTTACCAACGCCCCGCATACCTTGCAGGTATGCGTCCAGACGTCTCCTTCCCCATGCCAGACCGGGTCCTGCGGTGTCTGCGCCATTTTTTCAGCAAACCCGTCCGGCAGTATATCCGCTGTTTGATGGCCATTTTCCCATTCAGCCAGCCGGGATAATAAATCTGCCGCATCCATCTCATTCACCCTTTCCGGGATATTCGGGAAGATACATTTTTTCAAACGCGATTGAAAGCCCATTGGGAACGATCGGACGTTCCAGCCAGTGGGTTTCAGAGCTGTCCACCGTCTGCAAAAAGGATGCCCGGACATACTTCATCCGGTCGATTACCTGTCCATCCTGTTCCACCTTGATATACAATCCTTCCATCAGGTCGGAACTGTCGGTTTCACGGCACTGACGGTCCGGGTCCAGCCCCAGCCGGATGCTGGTCTGATAAAGGGTATCCGTCTTATGGTCGCTGATAAAATTGGAGCGTCCGAGCAGGGCAATCAACTGTTCCTGTTTTTGAAAGGCGCCTACTGCCAGCACCGGAACCGATACGACCGGCAGCGGTTTCAGCAGCGCATGCCGGCGGCGGGTGTCCAGGAAACAGCCGTCCTGCCGGTCAAAAACGTCAAACTCCAAAAAATAGTGGGGCAGCCGGTCATAATAAACGGTATGTTTGGCGTACAGCCATTCGCCGTACATAATATACCGGCTGCCAAGCAGCGCATAAAACGCGTCCCGATGGACGTTCGCCCACTCTTTCAGGAAATTGAAATGCCGTTCGCGGTATCCGCCTGTCAGGTAATGCCCGCGGCTTTGCAGCATGAGCTGCCCATTCCTGTCAAACGAGACGGCACAGTTGGCACCGTCCACCTTTTCTTCAACGACAATCCGTTTCCCGCAAATACAGTCAAATGGTATCTGAGATAAGTCCTCATCTCCCGGCTGCAGCCGGGAACCCTGTAAATGCGGGGTGCGCGGATATTTTTTAATCGAAAAATCCTCCATTGTTTTTTCCTCCCTGCTCTTTCTCCCCGTTATTCAATACTTGCAACCATCAGCAGATGCCCGTTCACGCCGTCAAAATTCAGCCGTCTGCATCCTGCCTGCCCGAATAGTTCGGTCAGCCGCTGTTTGGTCAGCAGGTGGATATGCTCCGGGTTGTTATCCGGCTTGGACGGGACCGACACCACAACAAATTTTTTCGCCATCCTGACGGCAGCACCGACCGCCTCCTCTACCTGCGGGATATGTTCCAGCACTTCCAGCAGCGTGACCACATCGAATGTCTTTTCCGCAAAAGGCTGGCTGCAAATATCCGCCTTCACTGCATGCAGCTGATCCATTCCACCCAGTGATATCTGCCGGATAAACTCGACCCGGTGGTCAAGAAGGTCAACTGATGTGACCTCCACCCACGGGAATTCCGCCAGCATTGGAAAAAGGAAGGCGCCTCTGCCGCTGCCGACATCCAGCAGGCTGTCAAACGCAATTCCGCGCAGAAATCCAAGCACCTTATGTACCCGCGGCAGCATCATGGAATCCTTAAATCGATACAGTTTCAATTCCGCTTCTCTGCCTGCCCGCACAATTTCCGCCAGCTGATCACCGGTCAATTGGTCAAGCGGCGTCTTGGTCAGGGATTGTTTAAGATAAGGGACGCCGGTTTCCATCGAATGCCCGCGGATATATGCCCCCATCAACGGTTTATAATCAATCTGCTGCACGCATCTCATTCCTTTCACATCAGGACGGTTCTGTCAGCCCCATTGCCTGACAAAATCCATGATAAACATTCAAATCCAAACAACAGAAAATAACTTGCAGCGGACAATTGTCGTGCTGCTGTTTCCAAGCCCGCACTGCCTGAACCGCAATAGCGGTCGCCTCTTCTTTGGGATAAGAAAATTTTCCGGCAGAGATCGCAGGAAACGCAATCTGGTGAATCTGGTGATCCGCAGCCAGATCCAGTACATTCTGATAGGTAAGTGCCAATAGATGCGCATCGTCTTTCTCCCCATAATGTGGTCCGACGGTATGGATCACCCATCTGGCGGGCAGCTGGTAACCCGCTGTCAGCTTAGCACCGGCAACCGGACAGCCGCCTAATTTCCGGCATTCTTCAGCGAGAGCAGGTCCTGCCGCCCGATGAATTGCCGCGTCCACCCCACCGCCCGGCAGCAGTGTGCCATTTGCCGCATTGACGATACAGGTGCAATTCAGCAGGGTAATATCCTGATAATATACCATCAGACCGTCCTCCGAACACTGGGACAGCAGCGGCGGTTTTGACACCAGCGGCGGCAGACCATTTTGCTGAAAGTCTGCGCGCAGTTCCATCAAAATTTTCCCCAACCGGTTTTCACCCTCACCCGTTCGCAGGTCAACCCCCCAATAAACATCATGCCAGTAATTTCCCTCAACCAGCTCAGCATCTCCTGTTTCCACCAGAAAGCGGGCAAGATGCGGGTTCTGGGTAAATTTAGCGCGGACGATTCTGGTCATTTCAGCCGTCTTCACCGCATCCCAGTCAGAGCGAACCGCCACTTTTCTGCCCTGCTTTTTGGCGTCATGGGATGCCAGCCGGGAGAACTGTCTGCGCTGGGAAAAATCGGCGCATTTGGCAGCCTGATAAGCTGCCTCAGCACTCAAATATTCTATTCCGTCCACCTCAACAGCCGCCGGATAAAAATTACTGAGATAATCATACGCAAGTCGAAACCGGTCAACTTTTTCAGTCATATCGACCACCCATTCATTTATTTTTTCGATTGAGGAAATTCTGTTCAATTCGTTTCTTCCAGCCGAAAATTGAGTTTCTATAGTGATCTTAATTTTTAAATTTTCTTTTATTTTATAATCTTGAAGCTTTTATTCGGAAAACACCTCTGGATTCAATATGATATACCGATTTTCATCCTTGAGTTTTCTTCTGAACTCAATTCGTTCCCTCGTTGTCATATTCTTCATTTTTTCTTCGTCTTCGGGATAAAACTGAAGCTCCACCTTCCGAAAAACCAGTCCCTTTGTTTCACTGCGATACCGTTCTGTCTTATTTTTCAATTCCTGCATATTTTCCTGCATATACCGGTACATTTCCGGGTCTGCACAGCAGAAGGTCACTTCTATCCGTGTTTCGTTGTGTTGGACTTTCCACTCCCTTACCGCAGACAGAGCAATCTTTGCGGCTTCCTGTTTTGGATAGCCGAACACTCCTGCTGAAATCATTGGGAAGGCAATGGTTTTGATATCGCCTTTTTCAAAGGCAAGCTGCAATGTATTCCGATAACAGCTGCCGAGCAGTTGTTCCGCATTTGGCGTACCATACACCGGTCCGACCGTATGGATCACATATTTGGACGGCAGCCGGTAACCGGCTGTAATTTTAGCCTGACCGGTCTCACATCCGCCCAATGTTCGACATTCTTCCAAAAGCTCCGGTCCGGCAGCACGATGAATCGCACCATTGACACCGCCGCCATTTTCCAGCGCATGGTTGGCTGCATTTACAATGCAGTCACAGTTCAGCCGGGTAATATCTCCGCTAACCAGCCGCAGCTGACATTCTGGTATATAAAATTCATTCATATTGTCCACCTTCTTGTGTTGAACCGGTATGGTATCCAAGATTTTGAAATTCCTTCCAGACATCCAGCTTTACATCCCGCACATCTTCCGTCACGATAAACGTACCTTCTTCATCCGTCACCGATAGGTGGGTCAACCTGTCTTTTTCACAGATAAACAGGTCATGGAAATACCGGTCTTCATACAGATAGTCTTCACTGTCAAAACAGGGGAAACGCTCCGCAAGGTGCAGAACCTCACGCCCGTATATATCCCGATACCAGGGTGCACCTCTGGATGATTCCATCAACAGCTGTGAAAGGTTCTTATATCTTTTTCCCGCAGCCTGGAATGATTTGTCAATACGACAAACCTTTGTTTGGGACTTTGGATCGCGATACCGCCCGGAGGTATTTTCATCGACCCAGCGCAGACGTACGGTAGAATACAGACCGTGACTGTGTCTGACCATCTCACCAAACCCAATTGACTGTAAAATCATATCTTTCGCTCCTTTCTAGATAAATCCCTGATCATCCGTTTGAATAATGATTCATATCCGTAAACTCCTGATAAACCAGTTTTTCCATTTCCAATGATACCTCCCATTCAACCGGTTTTAATGCCTTTCTGAGCGATAAAAGCTGCTGAGAAGTAATGACACCAGGGCGAAAATAAGCGATTGTAATATGCGGCGTCAGCCCATATCCAAGCGGCACAACCTTTTC
>CALWWT010000057.1 GCA_944385325.1 uncultured Clostridia bacterium
TGAGGATACCCTGCTGATCGAAACCGGAAGCAATAATACCAAGATCCGTATCAAACGCTGGGCGGTTCAGTCCTGCGAAACCATTCACGACGACGTCTGATTTTAAGATTTGGCGCATATTGTTTACCATCCATGAAAAAGGGGTGGTAAAATGCCGTCAGAATGGTCGGTCAAGGGATTTCTTTTTCCGATTGCCATCGGGCTGTTGGCCGGCAGTGCGGTAACGGCGGTGATGATGCCGCTGTCGGCACTGTGTGCGGTGAAGCTGGAGATGGCGCTGTCCAGTTATCCGATGCTGATATGGATTCCGGTCTGCATGGGCGGACTCGCTGCCGGAGGATTCGGGAGCGGATTTGCCGGGGAAAGGAAGATGCTGTGTGGGGTAATTGCTGCCGTTTTGCTGTGGGGAATGTCGCTGTTGCTGCTGCGAAGTCCGGGTGTGGGCGAGCTGCTGCGAGGTGGCGTCCTGCTGCTGACTGGGGCGGTTGGCGCTGGGATGGTATCTGGAAAAAGAACGAAATTTAAGCCGGGAAAGGCCAGATCACGGGTCAGACCGCGGAGAAGGCCGTTATAAATCCTGTCCTGTAAGGGACAGGGGATAAACCCAAATACAGAGTAAAGGAGCGGTGTGAAGGAAACACGTTCAGTGTCGCAACAAAAGCAATCTGAAAGAATCTGCTGCCAAGGGCGGCTGCGGCGAGTGCCAGGCTTCCTGCCAGTCTGCATGCAAGACTTCCTGCACCGTTGCAAACCAGAAGTGCGAGCACGAGGATAAATAATTCCCTGCGGCACCTCAATTGGTGTCATGCACCAGATGGTGAAACAGGCCCCGCCTAAGGCGGGGTTTTCGTTTGTATTCATGCGGGATACCGCGTTCAGATAAATACCGTTAACCAACAAAGGAGTTGCCTTCATGATCCATAAATACAGCCTCAATGGTTTCAACATTGTTCTGGATGTTCACAGCGGCGGCGTTTCGGTCGTGGACGATGCCGCATACCGTCTGCTGGACTTTATTACGCCTCCGATGCAAAAGGAATGTCCGAAAGAGATTCTGGACAAGCTGTCGGGTGAGTTCTCGGAAAGCCAGCTGACCGAAGCGTATGACGAACTGTACAGCATGTACACCGACGGAATCCTCTTTTCGGAGGATGATTATGCCCAGTTTGCCGACCGGATGGTTTCTTCTCCGGTCAAGGCAATGTGCCTGCTGGTTGCACAGGACTGCCAGCTCAGATGCAAATACTGCTTTGCAAGCACCGGCGATTACGGCGGACACCGTGCGATGATGAGTCTGGAGACTGCTAAAAAGGCAATCGACTTCCTGATTGAAAAATCCGGCAAGCGCCGTAACCTGAACCTGGACTTCTTCGGCGGCGAACCGCTGATGAACTGGGAGGTAGTCAAACAGACAGTCGCCTACGCAAGAGAGCAGGAAAAGATTCACGACAAGCACTTCCTGTTCACCGTCACTACCAACGGCGTACAGCTGACCGACGATAAGATCGAATACATGAATAAAGAGATGTACAATGTCGTCCTGTCGCTTGACGGTCGCAAGCCGGTCAATGACTATTTCCGCGTCCGTGCTGACGGCAGCGGCTCTTATGATTCGATTGTCCCGAAATTCCAGAAGTTCGTCAAATCTCGCGGCAAAAAGGAATATTACGTCCGTGGTACCTTTACCAATAAAAACCTCGATTTTGCCAACGACGTGCTGCATTATTATGATGATCTCGGCTTTGACCAGATCTCGATGGAACCGGTCGTCACCGACCCGTCGGTCGAATATGCGCTGACCGAGGAACATATCCCGGCTGTTTCGGCTGAGTATGAGCGCCTTGCCAAAAAGATCATTGAATATCGTAAGGCTGGCAAATTCTTTAACTACTTCCACTTTATGATCGATCTCGATCAGGGTCCCTGCGCAATCAAACGTCTGCGCGGATGCGGATGCGGTAATGAATATGTTGCTGTTTCCGCTCATGGGGATGTTTATCCCTGCCACCAGTTCGTTGGCAAGGAAGAATGGAAAATGGGCAGTGTTTATGAGCCGGTTGGATTTGATACCAAGATGAAGGATTACTTCGCAAGAGCAAATGTCTACGCTAAAGAAGGCTGTAAGGATTGCTGGGCGAAGTTCTACTGCTCGGGCGGCTGCAATGCCAACAACCTTGAGTATGCAGGCGATGTCCTCAAGCCCTTTAAACTCAGCTGTGAGTTTGAGAAAAAGCGTCTGGAGTGTGCAATCATGATTAAAGCGGCGCTGGCAGCGCAGGGTCTGGATGATGGTTCGGCTGATGGCTGCGGCGATTGCGGAGACGAGTGCGAGAGTACCGCAACAGTTCGTTGCTGATAAATATAAATGTATAAATAAAAGGAGAGTCTGTTTGTTTGACAGACTCTCCTTAGAGTGTCGAAAAAGTATTTTGGAGAATTTTGAAAATCGCTAAAATTCATCCAAAGTTTGCCATAGGACGGAAAGCAGGTCCAGGGCGGATGGTTCGCGCAGCGAACCGTGCCCTGGGCGCGCCTACAGCGCGCAACCCCTAAAAAACGTAGCCGTTGGCGCGGCAAGCGGCAACGGCGGAAAAAGAGAACGAGCGATTGGGCTTTATCGACAGCCTGAGGAGAGTCTGTTTGTTTGACAGACTCTCCTTTTTTGTTGACGGATACAG
>CALWWT010000058.1 GCA_944385325.1 uncultured Clostridia bacterium
TATACAAAAGCGACCCGCCCCGATAAAGAGCGGGTCGCTTCAGTCTGTCGAAAAAGTTAATCGTTCGTTCTCTTTTTCCGCCATTGCCATGCTCCGCATGGGCAATGGCTACGTTTTTTTATGGGGTCGCGCGCCAAGGGCGCGCCCAGGGCTACCGCCCTGGACCTGCTTTCCGTTCTATGGTAAACTTCGGATGAGTTTTAGCGGTTTTCAAATTCTCCAAAATACTTCTTCGACACTCTCAAGCGACCCGCCCCGATAAAGAGCGGGTCGCTTATCCATGCAAAAAAGGTTCTTATCGGATGATCAGGCTCTGACCGGTCATTTCCCTAGGCTGTTCCAGTCCGAGGATGTCCAGCATGGTAGGAGCGAGGTCGGCAAGCCGTCCGCCTTCCTTGAGTCCCTTGCAGTCATCGCAGCCGACGACAATCAACGGAACAGGGTTGGTGGTATGAGCAGTGAAAGGCGAACCGTCCGGCTCGTACATCTTCTCAGCGTTGCCGTGGTCAGCGGTGATCAGCACAGCGCCGCCCTTGGCAAGGATAGCATCGACGGTACGTCCGACACAGGTATCGACAGCCTCAACAGCCTTGACAGCTGCGTCAAAAATACCGGTATGACCGACCATATCGCAGTTTGCCCAGTTGAGGATAATGGTATCGTACTTGTCAGCCTCAATTGCTTCAACAACCTTATCGGTGACCTCATACGCACTCATTTCCGGCTTGAGGTCGAAGGTGGGAACATCGGGAGACGGAACCAGAATACGGTCTTCACCCGGGAAGGTGGTCTCCTCGCCGCCGTTGAAGAAGAAGGTAACATGCGCATATTTCTGAGTCTCAGCGATACGCAGCTGGGTCATGCCCTTGGAAGCGATATATTCGCCATAAGTCATGGTCAGCGCTTCGGGCGGATAAGCAACTTCAACGCCCGGCATAGTCGCATCATACTGAGCCATGCAGACAAAGTGAACATGGAAGAAGCCCTTCTTGCGTGCAAAACCGGTGAAGTCCGGGTCAACATATGCACGGGTGATCTGGCGTGCACGGTCAGGACGGAAGTTAAAGAAGATAACAGAATCGTTTTCACCGATCATGCCGTTTTTGTCGACAACCGTCGGGAGCATGAACTCGTCGGTGACGCCGTTTTTGTAGCTGTCCTCAATGGCAGCAACCGGGCAGTCAGCCTGTACGCCTTCGCCCATGACCATTGCGTCATAAGCTTTTTCGACACGTTCCCAAGCGTTGTCACGGTCCATTGCGTAGTAACGGCCGGAAACAGTCGCAACACTGCGGACGCCGATCTCTTTCATCTTCTCGACCAGCTCGCGCATATATTCCGCGGAAGAAGACGGCGGAACGTCACGACCGTCAAGGAATGCGTGTACATAAACCTTCTCAAGACCGTAGTTCTTCGCCATCTGAAGCAGACCATACAGGTGCTCCTGATGAGAATGGACACCGCCGGGAGAAAGCAGACCCATCAGGTGGAGCGCGGTGCCATTGTCACGCGCATTTTCCATCGAATGAACCAGTGCAGGCTTTTTAAAGAACTCGCCGTCAGCGATATCCTTGGTGATCTTGACCAGCATCTGGTAAACAACGCGGCCGGCACCGATATTGGTATGTCCAACCTCAGAGTTGCCCATCTGTCCATCAGGCAGACCGACGTCCAGTCCGGAAGCACCGATCAGGGTATGCGGGCAGGTCGCAAACAGACGGTCGAGGTTAGGGGTTTTGGCAGATTCAATTGCATTGCCGTAATCAGAGGTATTCTCGCCGAAACCGTCCATGATCAGCAGCGCAACAGGTTTTTTAGACATCAAATTTCATCCTTTCGGGAATGTTTGTCATCGCAAATCGAACAGCAAAAGCCGGCGGGCAGCGCTTTTACCGCGCCGCCCGCCGCCGGACGGACAAAATCAGCCGTTGGTGGCAGCTTTAACAATCGTAGCAAAATCGGGAGCTTTCAGAGAAGCGCCGCCGATCAGACCGCCGTCAACATCGGGCTGAGCAAGCAGTTCTTCAGCATTCTTAGCGTTCATCGAGCCGCCGTACTGAATTGTGGTAGCCTCAGCAACAGCCTCGCCGTACAGGGAAGCCAGCGTAGCACGGATCAGTGCGCAGACTTCATTTGCCTGTTCAGCAGTAGCGGTCTTGCCGGTGCCGATCGCCCATACAGGCTCATAAGCGATGATGATATTCTTCATATCCTCAGCGGAAACTTCTTTCAGCGCGATCTTGGTCTGCATAGCGACCAGTTCAGCAGTGATGCCGTTTTCACGGTCAGCCAGCATCTCGCCAACGCAGAGGATGGGTTTCAGACCGGCAGCCAGAGCAGCTTTCAGTCTCTTGTTGACGGTCTCGTCGGTCTCACCGAAATACTGCCTTCTTTCGGAATGACCCAGAACAACATATTCAACGCCCATCTCAGCCAGCATATCGGCAGAGATCTCACCGGTGAACGCGCCGGATTTCTCGAAATGGCAGTTTTCAGCGCCAACTTTGACATTGCTGCCTTCGGTAGCTGCCAGAGCGGTCTCCAGATTGGTGAAAGGTACGCAGCAGATGACTTCGCAGCCTGCGTCTGCAACCAGGGGTTTGATAGCCTCGATCAGCTCTTTAGCCTCGGGACGGGTTTTATTCATCTTCCAGTTGCCGGCGATTACAGCTTTTCTTACTGCCTTGTTCATGGGAATAACCTCCTGATGATGTTGTTTTCAAAAGAACAGGCCTCCGCCAGCCATGCCGGCGGACGGAAGCCCTGTTTCAGTCATTTGGACTGCAAAATGCAATTATTTGTCGTTGATGCAAGCGATACCGGGGAGAACCTTGCCTTCCAGGAATTCCAGAGAAGCGCCGCCGCCGGTAGAGATGTGGGTCATCTTGTCGCCGTAGCCCAGGGTGTTGACAGCCGCAGCAGAGTCGCCGCCGCCGATAATGGTGGTAGCGTCAGTCTCAGCCAGGGACTTCGCAACAGCGATGGTACCTTTAGCCAGAATCGGGTTCTCAAATACGCCCATCGGTCCGTTCCAGACAACAGTCTTAGCGGACTTGACTTCAGCAGCGTACATTTCAGCGGTAGCAGGACCGATATCCAGACCCATCCAGCCTTCCGGAATGCCGGTTTCCTTCGTGTAAACTGCAGTCTCAATCTCAGCATCGATCGGATCAGGGAAAGCTTTTGCACAAACCGAATCGACCGGCAGCAGGATCTTGACACCTTTTTCTTCAGCCTTAGCGAGCATTTCCTTGCAGTAATCCAGCTTGGTGTCGTCAATCAGAGAGTTGCCGACCGGAATGCCCTGTGCCTTGAGGAAGGTGTAAGCCATACCGCCGCCGATGATCAGGGTATCAGCCTTCTGCAGCAGGTTTTCGATAACATTCAGCTTGTCTGCAACCTTAGCGCCGCCCAGGATGGTGACAAAAGGACGAACCGGATCGTTGACAGCATTGCCCAGATAGGTCAGTTCCTTGCCCATCAGGTAGCCAACAGCATTTTCCTTGATATGATCGGTAACACCGGCAGTCGAGCAATGTGCGCGGTGAGCAGAACCGAACGCGTCGTTGACATAAACGTCGCACAGCGAAGCCAGCTCAGAAGAGAAGGGTTCGAGGTTCTTGGTTTCTTCCTTGCGGAAACGGGTGTTCTCAAGCAGAACGACATCCCCGTCCTTCATCTCAGCAACAGCTTTCTTGGCATTTTCGCCAACGACCTCAGGGTCAGCAGCAAAAACAACAGGCTTGCCCAGCTTCTCACTCAGGCGGACAGCAACAGGAGCCAGGGAGAATTTCTCTTCCGGACCGTTTTTCGGTTTGCCGAGGTGAGAGCAGAGGATAACCTTACCGCCGTCATTGATCAGTTTCTGAATAGTGGGCAGAGCGGCATTGATACGGTTTTCGTCGGTGATGACGCCGTTTTTCAGCGGCACATTAAAATCGCAGCGAACCAGTACTCTTTTGCCGGCAACATTGATGTCGTCGATCGTTACTTTGTTGTAAGAGGGCATTGGTAGTCTTCCTTCCTAAAATAAATTTTAAAGGGACCGATTGTTTAATCAATAACAACCTATAGATAGTTTACCTCTTTTTTGCCATTTTTTCAAGAGGTTACGCAAAAATTCCTTTGGATTTCTCCAAAATCCAGGAAAAACAGGTAATCTGTCCCATCACTTGGTCTTATCCCGGATACACACAGCCACCAGATCCGGACCTGCGTTGATTGCGATGACAGGACCGGCGCTGGAAATCATGGCAGGCGGATACCCCACCAGTTTTTCCATCTCAGCTGCCAGCTGCTCCGCGATTTCCGGACGCAAACCACTGATAATGCTGTAGTCGGTCTTGGGCACCATCTTTTCGGCAGCCATTTTGGCAAGGGTTGGCACGACCAGTTTTTCACCGCGCAGTTTTGCCAGTGTTTTGGAATCGCCGTCCACCCAGGTGATGACCGGTTTAAGCCCCATCAGCCCGCCGACAAACGCTGCCGCACAGCTGACCCTGCCGCTCTTGCGGACATATTCCAGCGAAAACGGCGTAAAGAAAATGGTCGATTTTTTCGCCCAGTCTTCGCAATAGCTGACAATCTCTTCGGGAGAAACGCCTTTTTCTGCCTTTTTGGCTGCCTCGACAACCATATAGCCATATCCAAGAGAATAGGACAAGCTGTCCACGCAGTAAATTTTCAGCACACTCTCCGGATGGTCTTCCTTATAGCTGTCCCTTGCGACGCAGGCGCTGTTAAAAGTGCCCGAGCCATGGGAGTTGATGCTGATATAGATTACACTGCCATAGCCGTCCGCTTCCGCCTGTTCATAGACAGCCGTAAACTCCATCGGCGTTACCTGAGAATGGGTCGGCAGTGCGTGTGCGCCCAGCATCATCTGGTAAAATTCCGGCGGTGTAAAATCGCGCCGTTCAACATAACTCTGCCCGTCCACCACGATCGAAAACGGCAGAATACGGATACCATACCGGGCTTCCAGCTCAGGCGTCACGTCACTGGCAGAATCGGTTACAATCAATGTACGGTTCATCGGAATTACCTCCGTTTCAAAATTACTTTTCAGTTTAGCGTGAAAAAAGCTTCTTTAGTCTTCCCACCGCAATTCATGCAGCTGTCCCTCGGTTTCCATGTCGGGATATCCCCACTGCCGCAGTGCTTCATAGACCGCAATCGCAACGGTATTGGACAGATTGAGGCTCCGCAGTGCCGGACGCATCGGGAGACGCACACAGGACGGTTCATTTGCCTTGAGCAGTGTTTCCGGCAGTCCCCTGTCTTCTCTTCCGAAGACAAGATAGGCGCCGTCAGGGTAGCTGACATCCGAATGGATATGCCTTCCTTTGGTTGTAAAGTAAAAAAACGGTCCATCCGGATTCTTACGGAAAAAATCTTCCAGCCCGTCGTACCGGCGCACGTCCAGTTTGTCCCAATAATCCAGACCGGCACGTTTCAGATGCGCGTCATCAATCGTAAACCCGAGCGATCCCACCAGATGCAGCACCGCTCCGGTCACCGCGCAGGTCCGGGAAATATTGCCGGTATTCTGCGGGATCTGCGGTTCGACCAGTACAATATTCAGTTTCAAGTTTTTGCCTGCCTTCCATCTTACCGCCCTGTCGCCCAAAGCCCGGGCTACATATTATGTCATACGGCTTCACCAACCAGTGCATGAAATCCGCCGCCGGCGTGCATACTAAAACCGGAAGGCATTTCAAAGCCCCACTACACGCATGACAAAAAGAAAGGAGCGGTAAGCGTGTCAAATCATTCCAACTCTCCCGTCAAACGGGGTGAAATTTATTACGCGGATCTTTCTCCGGTCGTTGGCTCTGAGCAGGGCGGCATCCGACCGGTTCTCATTATCCAAAACGACGTCGGCAACCGTTACAGCCCGACTGTAATTGCTGCTGCCATCACCAGCCAGCGGGATAAGGCAAAACTGCCTACCCATATCGAGCTTTCCGCGCAAAGCTGTGGTCTTCAGAAAGATTCCACCGTCCTGCTTGAACAGGTGCGCACCATCGACAAAAAACGTCTCCGGGAAAGAATGGGCGAAATCACTCCCGAAACCATGAACAGCATCAACAGTGCCCTTTCCATCAGCTTTGGGCTGGTTGACCGACGGAATATCACTTAAAATCACTGCTGGGCGAATGCGCGTTTCTCTTCTCCGTATCCACCTTCATCAGGAATCAGCGAGGCGGTCGACTCAAATTCCCAGCGGAAATACACACCGCGGGATGCAGGATTTCTGGAGAATTTGTCCTCAATCCGTTTGGACACGATCTGGCAGTTCTCACGGTTGATCCCGATCAGCAGCATTAAAAACTGACATGGTCCATAGCGGGTATATAAATCTCCCCGCCGCAGCGATTCCTTGACCGCACGGTTAGCGGCAGCGGCAGCGTCCTGAAGCCTGCCGCCCGCCGACAGCGGCGCGCCATGCGAATCAACCAGCGTACACAGAGCCAGAAATGCAGACTGCCCGTTACGCTGTACATACCGTGAGATCAGCCGTGCTGTATCGATAAACGCGACATAACTGCAATTGTACGCGCCGGCGCTTGCATCGTGATCTTCCATATCTGCACGGATATCAGAGAAATTGGTGATCGGCATATCAATTTCGCTGACCAAAATCTGGTGCAGTCTGGAAAGCTCGTCCGAAGGAACAATTCCAAGATCATCCATCATACGGGTAGTGACTGTTTCATAAAGGGACATCGCTTCCCGGTACATCTTGCGGTTGATCAGGCTTTTCAGCTGCATACCCCGGATCTTTTCCTCATATGGGAAAAATTCCGCCGCTTTGCCCAGCACCTTGTCTTCCAGCTGGTAGTTATCCGTTTCACAGCAGTAATTGTCCACAAATTCTACCGCATCCAGATATCTCCGACGGCAATCGGTGTCGATGACCTCGACCCATTTCTCTCCACGCAGTCCCGGCAAAAACTCACCCTGATACAGATCAAGTGCTGCTATTGTCAACGCGATGCGGTCCTCCCCAGGCAGATCTGTCCGTGCTGCGTGATCCAGCAGCCTGCGGAACTCATCCACATCCAGCGTAAGCGCAACCTCCGTATTCCAGCTGTAGCAGCCTTTCCGGTGCAGAATAAACTTGCTGCCAGGCAGACCGGATTTTTCCAGCATCTGCCGCAGGCGGAAGATGTTGACCTTCAGATTATTCAGTGGATCGCCGACCTCACCTTCATCGTACAGGATATCAACCAGCGTACTTTTTTCAAAAGCACGTCCCTGATGTACCGTCAGATACTGCAAAAGATGCGCTGTCTTGGTGGACTGGCTTTTCTCCAACGTGTACACTTCCCCATTGAAGGTAATTTCAAACTTTCCAAAAGTCTGAATGCTGATCTGTTCCATGCAAACCTTCCTTTCCCTAACAAAATTTCAACTGCATAAAAACAGTTATTCAGGCTGTCGAAAAAGTTAATCGTTCGTTCTCTTTTTCCGCCATTGCCATGCTCCGCATGGGCAATGGCTACGTTTTGTTATGGGGTTGCGCGCCAAGGGCGCGCCCAGGGCACGGTTCGCTGCGCGAACCATCCGCCCTGGACCTGCTTTCCGTTCTATGGTAAACTTCGGATGAGGTTTAGCGGTTTTCAAATTCTCCAAAATACTTCTTCGACACTCTCAGTTATTTTCTCTTTAAATTAATTATATCACAAAAAAAATCTTTTGTCTTCACCTTCCTTTTTATTTATTTAGTTTTGTATATTTGCATAAATCATTCAGGTGTCCTCAGATTTGATTACACTCTTTTTACTATATTTGCCAGTTTTATCAGATTTATTACCCAATTGCGTTTGTATTTTGAGTATATTTTGGAAATATTTCCAAAATATACTTTTATCTTTGCATTGGCAAACTCCTGAGATATACAAACGCAGCTTACACTTTTTTAAGATATTTGCCTTCTCCTGCTTCCAGTCTTAATTGGTCAACTGTCACTATAATCAATATGTTACCGAAATATCATGAAAATTTCAACTTTAGCAGGATATTTTTTTTGGTCAATCCTTGCCTTTTAACCAGATATGCTCAATAAATTATGTATATTCAATTACACATGACGCAGGCTGTCAATAAAATCAATCGCCAGTCTTTGATATCCGGCGCTGCTCAACTTTTCAGGAAAGTTTAGTTCCCTTAAATTTTTTGACGAGCTAAAACCCCTGTTCCGTTTTTACAGAACAGGGGTCTACATTCATTTATATGATCTATCAGAATGATCAGCCATTTGCCTTTTCAGCAGTCAGTTTAGCGCATTTTTCGATAAATGCATCAAGGCTCATGGTTTCCTGGCTGCCGTCGCGTGCACGGACAGCAACCTCTCCGCTCTCGGCCTCTTTATCGCCCAGAACCATCATAAACGGAACCTTTTCCATCTGTGCGGCACGGATTTTGAAGCCGATCTTTTCGGAACGTTCATCCAGCTCGGTTCTGATGCCAGCTTCTTCGAGAGCCGCGCGAACCTTGCCTGCAAACTCCAGATACTTCTCGGAAATCGGCAGAATCTTGACCTGAACCGGTGCCAGCCAGAACGGGAACGCGCCTGCAAAATGCTCGATCAGGATACCGATAAACCGTTCGACCGAACCAAATACAACGCGGTGGATCATGATCGGACGATGCTTCTCGCCGTCAGCGCCCATATAGGTCAGATCAAAACGCTGCGGCAGCTGGAAGTCCAGCTGGATGGTGCCGCACTGCCAGGTGCGTCCGATCGAGTCGGTCAGATGGAAGTCGATCTTCGGACCATAAAACGCGCCGTCGCCTTCATTGACAACATACGGCAGCCCCAGTTCGTCCAGCGCAGAACGCAGACCATCGGTTGCTGCTTCCCAGTCCTCGTCGCTTCCCATCGAATCTTCCGGACGGGTGGACAATTCGACATGGTACTTAAATCCAAACAGCGAATATACCTGGTCGATCAGACCGACAACGCCCTTGATCTCGTCCTTGATCTGTTCCTGGGTCATGAAGATGTGCGCATCGTCCTGCGTAAAGCAGCGGACACGCATCAGACCATGCAGCTGACCGGATTTTTCATGACGGTGAACCAGACCCAGTTCTCCGACACGCATCGGCAGGTCACGGTAGGAACGCGGTTCGGACGTATAAACCAGAACGCCGCCCGGGCAGTTCATCGGCTTGATGGCATAATCTTCGTCATCAATGACGGTGGTATACATATTGTCCTTGTAGTGATCCCAGTGACCGGAAGTCTCCCACAGGCTGCGATTGAGGATAATAGGAGTAGATACCTCAACATATCCGGCTTTCTTATGAATCTGGCGCCAGTAATCCAGCAGGGTATTTTTCAGCATCATGCCTTTAGGCAGGAAGAACGGGAAGCCAGGTCCTGCTTCATGCATCATGAACAGGCCAAGCTCACGGCCCAGACGGCGGTGGTCACGCTTTTTAGCTTCTTCCATCATGGTGATGTAGGCGTCCAGTTCTTCCTTCTTATTAAATGCGGTCGCGTAGATACGGGTCAGCATCTTGTTCTTTTCGCTGCCGCGCCAGTATGCGCCCGCAATGCTCATCAGTTTGAATGCCTTGCCGACTTCCTTGGTGCTCATCAGGTGAGGACCGGCGCAGAGGTCGGTGAAATCGCCCTGTTTATAGAAGCTGATGACTGCGTCTTCCGGAAGGTCCTGAATCAGTTCGACCTTGTAAGGCTCGCCTTTTTCCTGCATCAGCGCGATTGCTTCAGCACGGGGCAGCTCAAAACGTTCGAGCGGCAGAGCTTCCTTGATGATCTTCTTCATCTCAGCTTCGATCTTGGGCAGATCATCAGCAGTGATAGGCGTTTCGGGGTCTACGTCGTAGTAGAAGCCGTCCGCAATCGACGGACCGATTGCCAGTTTGACTTCCGGCCAAAGGCGTTTGATTGCCTGTGCCATGACGTGAGAAGCGGTATGACGCAGGGTCGACAGACCTTCCTCGTCCTTTGCGGTCAGGATGTTGAGGGTGCAGTCATGGTCGATAACAGTACGCAGGTCAACAGGTTCACCGTCTACCTCAGCGACAGCTGCAACACGTGCAAGACCAGCGCTGATATCCTGTGCGATTTCGATAGCGGAAAGAGCGTTCTCGTATTCTTTTACAGAACCATCTTTCAGGGTTACTTTAATCATTTGAACCATCCTTTCATTGATTGTACGGGATGAAGTTTTTTGCAAATAAAAACGCTTCACCCCAGAAAACACTGGGATGAAGCGGTAAAGCTCCACGGTTCCACCCGGATTACAGTTTTGC